>CAVCIX010000078.1:0-8237 GCA_963602505.1 Anaerovoracaceae bacterium
GACTCTATTGTCATTGCGAACGTATGTGAAGCAATCCAAAAAGAATCCAATTGTGGATTGCCACGTCCTCACGATGTTCGTCCTCGCAATGACGTACCTTTTTACTCTCTCAAAAAATCTTCTTACACAACCTTGGAAAGCAGCATTACTACTAGGTTTTACCCCCCCCCCGACGTTAAAACACCAGTATTAATAATATTCTTCATATCTTCACTCCTTATTTTTCATCAGTATAAACTATTTTTTATTATTTTGCAATAGTTTTGAATATTTTGTCATTCTGAAGCGTTCAATGTGCGCATTGTAGCTAGACAAGCTATGTTCAGAATCTTGCCATTTATGAGATGCTGAACACAGAACTTTTAACTACAAACTTCTACTTTTAGCGCTTCAGCATGACATATCCACTCTCAACATTTTTTCTTGGCTTAACTTTTATATAATGAAATAGCCGCTGGTTAGGCGGCTTTTAAATTTGGTTTTTTGGTTTTGGTTATTTTTTTTGGTTTGGTTTTTATTTTTGGTTAAAATTATTTTTGGTTGGTTGGTTATTAAAATATTTTTGATTAGAACTTGGTTAGGATTAGATGGTTTCTTTATTATGCATATCTTGGTGTTGAATCTTTGATTGCTCCATCTAATGCGCTATCGATACTGTTGTATTCTTGTTCTAATTGTTTGATTTGTGTTTGTAATTTTAACACTTCGTTATCCATTTGTTTGTTTTTTACTTGTAATCTTGCTTCTTCTGCTTTTTGGAATTGTGCTTTTTGTTGATCATACAAGTTTTTGAACACTAATTGTTGATATTGCATTTGAGCTTGTGCATCTTGACCGCCCATTTGTTGTGAGCCTTGTAAGTATGCCATATTTTGACCAGCTGCTTGCATTGCATAATTATGAGAACCTACCATATATTGGCTCATTCTTCCGAACATTGATGCTGGTGCTGTTGTTAAATCATTCATTGATACACTGCCATCTGAGATTGCTGCTGTGTATTGTTGTAAATCTTGCAACTCTTGTTGCTTTTGCATCATTTTGTAATTAATGTCGTTGATTTGATTTTTTAATGACATTTTTCTTGCGAATAACACTAATAAAGACATTTTTCTAACCCCTAACCAAAAGTTATATTATTTTCTAACCAATTTTCTTTTTAAAATCTAAGAACGTAACTTTTATTTAACCTTATTTCCGTTCGTTCTTTAAACCTTAACCTTTACCTTACATTTATATAAAGTATTTCTAAACTCAATAATTGCCATGTTCTTCACCGTTTGTTAAGTTTTGTTAAGAAAATATTTTTTTATATAGAAAAGGCGCGGATTTTAGCCAAAATCCGCGCCAATACATGTTCTACATGGTTTTTGAAAAATTTTTATTTTTTATCATGAGTTGATAACAAAACCTTATCAATCAAACCATATTCCATTGCTTCTTGTGCTGATAAATAGTGGTCACGTTCACAGTCAGCAACTACTTTTTCTACCTCTTGACCTGAATTTGATGCGATAATTTCTGTTAACATCTTCTTCATTCTCAAGATTTCTTTAGCTTCTAACTCAATATCAGTAGCTTGACCCTGTGCGCCACCCAATGGTTGGTGAATCATAATTCTAGCACTTGGTAGAGCCATTCTCTTACCTTTTGTACCTGAGCAAAGCAAGAACGCACCCATTGATGCAGCTTCACCGATACAAATAGTTTGAACATCAGCTTTGATTAATTGCATAGTATCATAAATAGCCATACCAGCAGTAATTACACCCCCTGGGCTATTAATATATAGCATAATATCTTTTTCAGGATTTTCGCTATCCAACAACAACATTTGAGCTACAATTGAGTTTGCTAATTCATCATCAATTTCATCACCCAAGAAAATAATTCTTTCTCTTAATAATCTTGAGAAAATATCAAAAGAGCGTTCGCCACGTGATGAAGCTTCAATAACTGTTGGTACATAGTTTAAAATTTTTGATCTATCTAAATTTTCCATTTGTTCTCCTTAATTTATACTTTAATAATACTACAAATAAAGAAAAATCAATAAATTAACATTAATAAACAGATTAAACTATTTATGCATTATTGTACTAATTTTTTCTGTTACAAAAGATTGAATATTTGAGAAAAATTCTGCATAATTGAAGGTTTTTACAGAGTCAACAAAATTATTAAAATGTTTTTTGAAATACTCTGCATCAATTTTTTCTGTATTAATTTCCTTATTATATTTTCTCCTGATTGGAGAGTAGAAACTACCTAAACCTCCGCCAAATTCAGCGATTTCATCAAAAGAAACAGGAGTTACGTCAACATTTTTATTACGTAATTGTTCAATTAAAGATTCAAATCTTTCGTCAACTAAAACTTTGTTTGGACCTTCAACTAAAATACTTGTAGCATAAAGTTTTGCATCTTCAGGTTTAACCTCGATAAAATCCCAATTTGCAAGAGGTTTTGGCAAATCACCTGTAATTGCGCCTGATACTTTAATACCCAATTCAGGTCTAACCAAAGTTAAAACTGAGTTTAAGTGAACAAATCCTGTAAAATCTATTCTATAAACTTTATATTTTGGTCCAAGAACGGCTTGCAACCAACGAACACCAGCGTGAGAAGTTCCTCTACCCGAGCAACCAACATAGACATTGTTACCGTCAACTAAGACATCGCTACCTTCTAAGTACACGCCTTTATCAGGGAAAGAAGGTGATGGAACAGGAACTGCAATATATCTTACAGAAGGGTCTTCTGACATAATTTTCTTAAATATACGTCTTACAATAAAACGTTCATTATCACGCATTGGAACACGTTGAGAGCATTCTATAACGTTATTACCGACAACAAAGACTGCGTCTTTTGGATACATAAAGTTGTGACCTTGTTGAACATTTTTCATATATTGAAGTTCAGCTAAATCAAGCACTTCTGGATTAAATCTTACAATATTAATAGATTTATCTTTTAATTCTTTAGCAACTGTATCTGATTCTGTTGAAACGTTTTGAAAAACAAAAGGATTAACTTGTTGAATAGGCTTTCCTGGAGCTTCCTTCATAATTTTTTCGTTCTTTACAATATAACCATATCCTAAAACAGATTTATGGATTTGTGGAACCGAAAGCATTTTTGGAGAACCTAAAATAACGTTTTCCAAAGTATCCCATTCGTGTTCAACATAAACGGAAGCGTTTCTATCAACTGTTTTTGTTGGAATTAACATAAACACGATAATCAATATTGCTAAGACAAATGCAGATAAATTTATTAATTTTCTCATTAATTAACCTTCCTAAAAAAGCGCGGGAAATAAAATTTCCCGCGCTTTATATACTATTCTTTCAAGAATGATTCATAGTTTCTTGCAAGCAAGTGAGAGCGAACTTGGTTTATTAAATCAAGCGCAACCCCAACCATGATGATTAAAGATGTTGCTCCAATACCTTGTAAGGTCTTGATGTTTGTTACGTAAGACGCAAACGACGGAACTAAAGCGATTAGACCTAAAGCAATTGCACCGATAAATGTTGTTTTACTTAAAATTTTATCTAATGCTTCTGCCGTTGGTTTTCCTGGTTTAATTCCTGGAATTGAAGAACCATATTTCTTTAAGTTAGTTGCAATATCTTTTGGTTGCATATTTGGCATAATTGATGCATAGAAGAAAGTTAAAGCAAATATTAATAAGAAATATATTATGTAATATGGTATGCCATCTGGGCTTAAGAATTTTGTTAACCACATAACGCCTTCTTTAAATGCACCCGCAGGTAAATTTGCTTGACCTACAAGGCTTAATGCAGTTGTTGGGAATAACAAAATCGCAATAGCGAAGATGATTGGCATAACGCCACCTGGATTAAGTTTGAATGGAATGAATGTATTTACACCACCATAAACTTTGTTTCCAACTTGACGTTTTGGATTAATAATAGTTACTTTTCTAATTGCTTCTTGCATAATAACAATTACCACCATTGTTATAAAGAATATTAGCAATAACATAAATAAACCAAATCCTAATGATGGGTCGCGAGAAACCATTTGAGCGGTTCTTGAGGTATAAATAGGAATACCTGAAATGATACCAACAAAGATGATTAATGAACCACCATTACCGATTCCCTTTTCTGTAATAAGTTCTGAAATCCACATTACCAATACAGAACCTGCGGTTAATGTAGCAATTGAACTAATATAGAACATAATTGGATTAATACCAGCAATAATAGAGCCTGGTAAATGGTTTAAATATGCCATAAAAATAACGGCTTGGAATGCAGCAAGGAATACTGTAAATATTCTTGTATATTGCGATAATTTTCTACGACCAGCTTCGCCATCTTCTTTTTGAAGTTTTTCTAAAGAAGGAATAACTACTGCCATCAATTGCATAATGATAGATGCAGTGATGAATGGTCCAATACCTAACGCAAAGATTGAAACTTTACCTAACGCACCACCTGTAAATAAATCAAGAAATCCGATTAAGTTGTTTCCGCTTGCAATATTAGAAAATACCGCATTGTTAATACCAAATATCGGCAATTGAGCGCCGAAACGGAAAGCCGCAATCATCAAAACAGTAAAAATAATTTTACTTTTTAACCCTGAAGCATTCCACATCGACATTAAATCTGCAGATGTTGGCATTTTCATTTTACCTTGTTGCATTATACTAATTCAACCTTTCCGCCTGCTGCTTCGATTTTTTCTTTTGCTGATGGAGTAACGTAAGAAGCTTTAACTGTTACAGCTCTTTTGATTTCTCCATTACCCATAACTCTTAAACCTTGAGTTGATGGATGAGCTTTTTTAGCAGATTTTAATGTTTCTAAAGAAATTTCTTCTAAAGAAAGTCTTTCAATAGCATTAACATTGATTTCTGCATATTTGATTTGGTTGATAATTTTGAAGCCTTTTAATTTAGGCATTTGTCTGTATGATGGCATTTGACCACCTTCGAAACCTCTTTTAGAGCTTCTACCAGCACGTTGTCCTTCACCGTTAGCACCACGGCAAGATGTTTTACCATGACCTGATGCACGACCGCGACCAAATCTTTTAGATTTTTTTGTTGAACCTTCAGCAGGTTTTAAATCTTCTAATGTAATCATTTTATATCCTTCTTTCTAAATTATTCTTCTACAACTTTAACTAAGTGAGAAACTTTGTTAACCATTCCCATAATTGTTGCGCTTGGAGCATGTTCAACAACTTGGTTTAATTTTCTCAAACCTAATGCAGCTACAACCTTTTTTTGGTTTGGAGATGCACCGATTAAGCTTCCTACTAATTTGATTTTTACTAATTGTGTTTGTGTTTTAGCCATTTTTATAATTCCTTTTTATAATAATCAAAGTAATAACAAAATAAGACAGTTGACTAATTTAATAATTCAGCAACTGTTAAACCGCGTTTTTTAGCAACATCTGAGAATGGAGCTAATTTTTGTAAAGCGTCCAATGTTGCGTTAGCAGCGTTCAATGGAGATTTAGAACCTAAAGATTTTGATAAGATATTTTCAATACCTGCAAGTTCTAATACTGAACGAACTGCGCCACCTGCGATAATACCAGTACCTTGTGCAGCTGGTCTTAACATTACAGCACCTGCGCCTGATTCACCAGTGATTGGGTGAGGAATTGTTGTTTTGAAAATTGGCACGTTAACCAAGTTTTTACGACCATCAGCAATAGCTTTTTGGATAGCGATAATAACTTCAGCTGCTTTTGCACAACCTACGCCAACTTGACCTTTTTGGTTACCAACGATAACAACTGCACGGAAGCTTAATTTTTTACCACCTTTTACAACTTTTGTTACACGTCTGATTTGTACTACACGTTCTTGCCATTCTGAAACTGGTTTTTCTTCTGTTGTTTCAACTTTTTTACGGCGTGAACGTTGTTTTCTTTCACCTTTTTCTCTAGCTGCATCTTCAAATTCTTCGTGTGCTACTTCAGCAACTTCTTCTGTTTCTACAGCTTCAGCAGTTTCGTTTGTTTCAACTGCTTCAGTTTTTTCTAATTTTTCTTCGTTTGACATTTTTACCTTCCTTATAAAGTAGTTCTAACATTCTATTTAATTTGAATACGCCAAAATAAAAGCATTTAAGCCTATTGGAAATTCATATTCAACGTGAGTTTTCTGACAAGAATTATCTTAATATAAATATTTTTTAAAATCAAGCATAGTACTAAATTGAGAAGTAAATTGTAAATAAAATTTAACAAAATTCAAAATTTTAGCAAAAAATATTTTGAGCAATCTTATATAATTGTAATTACAATAGGGAAAAGTTAATGTTAGGTATTAATCCAATCAGAAATAATTCAGTCCAACAACCGCAATGCAACTGCAATTGCCATTGTTGTCAACCGACTATAGTCGGTCAAGAAAATTCAGATACTTTTGTTAAGCATGCTGGAATTCTTCCACCTAAAGACTGGAAACCTGATAAATATGCGGGTTTAGGACCAGAAGTTAAATTAACTCCGCAAGAAAAGCTTAAAAAGAAATGGGAAGATTTTAAGCGTCCTAAATATGCAACTGAAGAACAAGCTCAAGTTCAAGAGCAAGCAGAAGTTCCTCAAAAGAAATCTTTTAAACAAAAAGTTAAAGACTTTTTCAAAAAATTATTCCACAGAAATTAATCCTCAGATTAATTTCTGTTTTTTTATACAAAAATAACTTGTAATGCAGACTAGGTTTACTTTTATCAAATATTAGATTGTGTAAATTTTTATTAGAAAACTATATACAAGAAAATTTAAACATACGATAATAAATTTGAAACTAAACAAAGGAAAATATAATGGAAGAAATTAAATATTCACCACTAGAAGAATTTGCAAACGCGTTCTCGCACGCAATTGGGACATTGTTGTCAATATATGGCTTGGTTATACTTGTTGTAACCTCAAAAACTCCAACACAAACTGCATCTACTGCAATTTACGGTGCGACAATGTTTTTATTGTTTCAATCTTCAACATGCTACCACGCAATGGTAAACGAAACTGCAAAAAAAGTTTTCAGAAAAATTGACCATTCCGCTATATTTTTACTAATTGCAGGAACATACACACCAATTCTATTGTTAGTAGTGCCATTCCCTCATTCAGTAGCATTGCTTGCGATGACTTGGTATCTAGCCGTTATGGGAATTGTTTTTTCTTGCATTACTCTTAAATTCAAATACCTAAATACTGCATTATACTTAGTTATGGGCTGGTTATCATTGTTCTTAATGTTTAGGATGTGGGCGTACAATCCAGTATCTGTATATTATTTATTAGGTGGTGGCGTTGCATTTTCACTTGGTTGCATCTTTTATTTACTAAAAAAGATTCCGTTTATGCACTCAATTTGGCATTTATTTGTACTTGGAGGCGCTATTTTACACTACTTCGCGGTAATGGCTTTGTTAAAATAATAATTAAAGATTATCAAAATCAAATTCCGTATCAGTTTGTTTGCGCAAAAGTTTTTGCGCTAAGTCGCCAAGATTAAACAAATCCTTGGTTCTAAAAATATCCTTTAAGTCATTTTTAATCAGACTGTCAAGTGAAGTTAAGCTTTCAAAATACATGCTTGCCGTAGAATTTCTAAATTTTGAAATTACATTTTTACGAATAAGCGACATGTGGTGCATTTCAATGCATAACAATAAATAATATTTTGATTTAAAGCAATCGCTCATTTGGCGTGTTGGGTCAACTAGAGTAATAGTCTTGTTATTTAATTTTAGAACACTATTCCAATTCAATTTAGAGAAAAACGAAACACAATTTCTCGGCGCTCTGTACGCAAAAACAGGTAAAACAAAGTAGTCAATTATGTTACAGAATGAATGAGTTATGCCCAAAGCCATTATTTTTCTTTTTGCAATCTCCATTTCTTCTTTCAAATAAAACTCGTCGACATCCATTGTCATAAAATAGTCAACGCCTGCTTTTTTTGCATATTTTAGCCCTAAATTACGTTTTTTTAATTCATTTTCACCAGCTGATATATTCAAATCAGGCTCATAAAAAATGATTTCATCTATTAAATTTTTTGCTTTTAAATCCTCTAAAATTGGCAATATTGGTTCATCTGACTTTTTCCCATACCAAGATATGTCAGAATATACAACATTAATATAATCGCAAGCTTCGCGAATTGATTTTAGACTGTGTTCTAAGAGTTCGACGCCGTCAAAAACTGAATAAGAACAACCC
>CAVCIX010000079.1:0-891 GCA_963602505.1 Anaerovoracaceae bacterium
TGTATTATAACAGGTTTTTCTATTGCCGATTTAACTTCTTTTTCGCCATAAAATTCATAAAATTCCTTTGTTGTTTCAATATTTGTTAAAAAACGCTCTTTAAAAGAGGTCATAAGATTGTATTTTAGGTCAATGTGCTTAATTCTTCCATAACAAGCCAAATTTATAACATCTTGATCCATTACTCGATAAGTATTTTTCGATAGTTCTATTAAAGTTTTTGTCAAGTGGTCTTTTCTTATTTGTTTTAAGTTCCATAGCATAACGCCAGCATTTATATAGTATTTCATATCTTTTAAGCCGATGCTATCATAATATTTTTTAGTATTTTCGTTTTTATTTAAAGCAAATGAAGCGTGATGAACTCCGCCGATGTAATTTTCTCCCAAGTCTATATTATAAAGTTCTTGCAAATCTTCTAAAATAACCGTATCTATGTCCAAATAAATAGCTTTATCGTATTTTGTTAGTAATTCTGCAATTTTTAAACGATAATATGTTGGATGTGTAATATGTGGAATTTGAATTTTTACATCAGAAAATGCATTCTGCATTTTTATAAATTTTAGACTTACGTTTTTTGATTTTCTTATCAAATTAAAGAATTTTTTGTTAACTGATTTTGAAAATTTTTCTGGAATTAAGCAATAAAATTTATAAAAACTATCTTCGTTTTTGTTAGAAATTGCAGATAATATAGTTGTGTACATTTGAAAAATACCGTTTTTATCAGATGCTAAGACTATTGGTATGTTAATCATATTTCCCCCTCAAAAATGTTTGGTAAAAGTTTTATGCTTTTATAATTTTTTTCTAAATCCTTTTTAAGTTGTTCATAAATTTCTTCGTTGTTTGATAAAACAGTTAAAAGAATTGCATCAGGTGCTAGTT
>CAVCIX010000079.1:901-8159 GCA_963602505.1 Anaerovoracaceae bacterium
GCTAGTTCTTTTATTGCGTCAGGCGAATAAATTTCGTAATTTCCGCACATTTTGCCCCAGGAACTTGAATTTTTATCAATTATTCCTAGAATATTTGGATTTTTCTTTTTTTCTTTTGCCAAAACTTGTTTTATAAACATGCTTGCACCCCAAAGCATAACTTTTTTGTTTCCAATAACGTTATTTAAGTATTCGGACGTAATGTAATCCTTTCTTAATGCTGGTTTGTATGCAGTGCGCTCTCCTAATGACAAGAGAGTTTTAAATTCTTCTAAAAATTGTTTATATTGTTCCTCGTTACAACGCGAAATCCCAGAGCGAAGGTGATTTATAAATGCATTTGTAAATCCGTTTTGTAGTTTGTTGTAAATGTTTTTCTCTTTTAGAAAATTTTCAACAAATAATAGTGCTCGAAGGATATCGCTTGTATGGTTTGCTCTATAAGTTCCAATATTGCCAATTCTATTAACTCGGTAATTTATTAATTTTTTATCAAATACAACAATTTTATTTGCGCAAATTCTTGAAATATGACTAAAGGCTACATCATTACTTGAAGCTAAGTTTTGATATCTGAGATTATTCTTAGTTATAAGTTCTTTTAAATATAATTTATTCCAAGGAATTACGGCAAACATTGAAAAAATGTCGTCAGGGTAATCTCTCCAGTTAAAAGGTTCGTTGAACTTGATTTTATCTAAGTTTATTGGAAATAGAGGGTTGTCAACTTCAATTATATGCCCATCTTCATCAACATTTTTAGAAGAGCAAATTGTTACATCCGCATTGAATTTTTCTGCGTGATTGAACATTTCTTCAAGCATTGTTGGCTCAAAATAATCGTCAGAGTCTAAAAATTGAATATATTTCCCTTGTGCATGTTCAATCCCTTTATTTCTGGCGCTTCCTGCCCCCTCGTGATTTTGCCTTATTATCTTAAAGCGCGAGTCTTTGCTTTGGTATTCTTCTAAAATTTCTAAGGATTTATCTGTCGAGCCGTCGTCAACGCAAATAATTTCAAACGCTTGAAAGGTCTGAGCAAGAACGCTACCTAGACACTCTTTTAGGTATTTTTCAACGTTATAGACAGGAATTATTATTGATATCAAAATACTTTCTGAACTCATTATTCCATTTTACGCTGATTTTCAAATTAGGGCAAATATATTAACCAAGCATATTTTCAATTACATTTAAGTCGTTTTTGTGTGTGATTTTTATGTTTAATTCATCACCGTTAACAACATGGATTTGTGCCAAGTTATAGCGCAAAACTAGTCCGCAATCGTCTGTGAAGCTTGCATTTTCATCTTTTAAAGCTAATTCGTGGGCTTGTTTGATTAACCTAGCTTTGAAGGATTGTGGAGTTTGAACCCTTTTTAAAAATTTTCTTGTCGGAACAGCAGTAATAACATTGTTTTCATCTACTTGAATTATTGTATCAATAGTGTCAATCGCAGTTCCCACCGCATCATATTTTTTTAAGGCTTCAATATTGTCGTTGATGCTTTTTTGCGTAACAAACGCTCTCACCGCGTCATGGATTAAAACATTGGCGTCATCAGGAGCTTCGCTTGTACCGATATAAGAGCTTTCAACTCTTGTTTTACCACCGTTTAATAATTTCGAAATCTTTTTATAACTGTTTTTTGCCAAAATTTCTTCAGCCAAATCTCTAAATTTAGGGTTTGTAACAAGAATAATTTCATCGATATTTTTATTCTTTTCAAAAGCATCAATGGCATGCTCTAACAAAGTTTTGCCTCTAAATACAAAAAATTGCTTTGGAATGTTCTCTCCAAAACGTTCGCCATTACCTGATGCTAGAATTATTGCAATGTTTTTCATACTCCACCTGTTGTATTTATTTTTTTCTATTATACATGAAATTAAATTTGTGTTATAATAATTTTGATTTAATCAAATAAAGGGTAGTAACATGTCATATAAAATTTTAGCAAAAAAAGAAATTTGTCCAAATCAATACGAAATTCAAATTGAAGCTCCATACGTTGTAAGAAACGCTAAAGCTGGTCAATTTATTATATTTAGAGCAACAAAAGATGGCGAAAGAGTTCCTTTAACTATCGCTGATGTTGACAAAGAAAATGGCATTTTAACATTAGTATTCATGGCAGTTGGTTATTCAACAAAACAACTTGCAAGCTTAAATGTTGGCGACGAATTAGCTGACTTAGTTGGACCTTTGGGTCAACCTACTCACATCAAAAAATATGGTACAGTAGTTTGCTTAGCTGGTGGATACGGTGCTGCTCCTTGCTATTTGATTGCAAAAGCTTTCAAAGAAGCAGGTAACAAGGTTTATATGATTATGGGTGCAAGAACCAAAGACCTTATCTTCTGGCAAGATAAAATGAAGGATGCTTGTACTGAACTATTCATCACAACTGATGACGGAACTTTGGGTGAAAAAGGCTTTGTAACTCAAGTTTTAGAAAGAATTATGAATAACGAAAAAGTTGACTATGCAATCGCAGTTGGTCCTATGCCAATGATGAGAGCAGTTGCTAACTTAACTCGTGATAAAGGCATTTACACAGAAGCTAGTATGAACCCTATTATGGTTGACGGTACTGGCATGTGCGGTGCTTGCAGAATTACTGTTGGTGGCGAAGTTAAATTCGCTTGTGTTGACGGACCAGATTTCAACGCTCACGAAATTGATTTCGACGAAGTTATCAACAGAACAAGAATTTATAAAGATCAAGAACGTAAGAGAGATGAAAACTGTAACTTATTAAAGAAAGGTTAAAAATAGTAAGATTATGGCAGACAAAAACATTCCATATTGCCCCCTAATGTCAGCAGGCTCTGACTTTGAAAAAGTTTGCACACAAGATGCTTGTGCGTGGTACTTGAAAAACTACAAAATTTGTTCCGTTTATATGCTTGCACACAACGCTGCATTAGACGTTCAAATGAAACAAGCTAAGAAATAAAAATGAATATTGCGGTATGTGTAAAACAAGTTCCAGATACTGCAGATATTAAATGGACTGAAAATAACACTATTCAAAGAGAAGGTTTGGAAAGTGTTATCAATCCGTTTGATTTGTATGCCTTGGAAACCGCATTAAGATTGAAAGACAAAGATTTTGCCGTAAAGATTACGGCGCTTACAATGGGTCCGCCTCAAGCCGAAGAAATTATTAGAAAAGCAATTTCTATCGGTGTCGATGGTGGATTTGTTGTTACGGATAAAAAATTTGCAGGCGCAGATACTGTTGCAACCGCTAGAACCTTGGCTACTGCTATAAAATCAAAAATTGAAAATGTAGATTTGGTTTTATGTGGGCAATTCGCAACAGACGGCGACACTGCGCAAACAGGACCTTCTATCTCTACAAACTTAGGATACGCAATTGTAACCTACGTAAAAGAGGTGGAAAAAGTTGAAAATGGATATGCAATAGTAAAACGCGAAGTAGAAGACGGCTTAGAAACATTAAAAGTCAAGCTTCCAGCGGTCTTATGTATGCTAAAATGCGATTATGAACCAAGACGACCGCTTATAAACGGTTATAAAATTGCGCAAAATGCAGAAATTCCGTTTTATTCGCACGAGGATATTGGAATTGAGCCTGAAAAGGTTGGTATAAAAGGTTCTCCAACTTGTGTAAGTAAGGCTTTTAGACCTGAACAAAAAACAGGTGGCGAAATTTTTGAAAATATTTCTTCAGATGATGCAGTAGAAAAAATTCTTGAGGTGCTAAATGGCTAAAGGGATTTTGATTTACGCACAAACAGATAGACAAGGTAAGGTTTTAAATGTTGTTTTAGAACTTGCTTGTGTTGCTCAAAATTTGTCTAAAAAACTCGAAAATTGTGAAATTTCTGCATTTTTAATCGGAAATGGTGCAAATTTAGACGAAAATAAAGCAATTTTGAGCCAAAACGGCTTTGATAAAGTTTATGTTGCAACCTCTGATGATTTGAAGGATTATAGCACTGATTATTATTCACATATAGCGTTAAAAATAATTCAAGAGGTAGAACCTGAAATAGTTTTAGTTGGTGCAACAACTCAAGGTCGCGATTTGGCGCCGATAATTTCCTCAACTTTAAAAACAGGTTTAACTGCGGATTGTATAGGACTTGATATAAATGATAAAGGTCAATTAGCCGCAACTCGTCCGACTTTTGGCGGTAATTTAATGGCAACAATTTTATGCAAAAATTACCCTCAAATGGCAACGGTTAGACCAAAAGTCTTGAAAAAATCTGAATGTAAAATTGAAAAAAACACTCAATTTATTGATGTTGAAGTTGATTTATCAAATGTTGAAAAACGAGTAGAATTGATTGATTTTAAACCTAATCAACAACTTACAGATACCAGAATTGATGAGGCCGAAATTATTGTTGCTGGCGGAAAAGGTATGAAATCTGCGCAAGGTTTTGAACTACTTGAGGAACTTGCAAAAGTTTTAGGCGGTTCTGTTGGTGCGTCGCGAGGCGCAGTAGATATGGGGCTTGCGGATAGTTCTATTCAGGTTGGTCAAACTGGTAAAACGGTTGTGCCGAAAATTTATATTGCTTGCGGAATTTCAGGTGCTATTCAGCATACTGTCGGAATGTCAGGCTCTGACAAGGTTATAGCGATTAACAAGGATAAAAACGCGCCAATTTTTAAGATTGCTGATGTCGGAATTGTTGGTGATGCGTTCGAAATTTTGCCAAAATTAATTGAAAAAATAAAAGAAAGAAGATAAAAATGAAAAATACGGTTGTAGTTGGCGCTCAATGGGGCGATGAAGGCAAGGCAAAGATTACGGATTTGTTGGCAGAAAAGGCTGATATGGTAATCCGTTATCAAGGTGGTTGCAACGCAGGTCATACAGTGGTTTACAAGGGTGAAACTTATAAATTACATTTGGTTCCGTCTGGAATTTTGTATGGTGATAAAATTTGCTTTATTGGCGCTGGAACAGTTATTTTGCCTGAAAATTTTAAACAAGAAACGACTGAATTAATTTCGCGCGGAGTTGATTTATCAAAATTGAAGCTTAGTCCACTTGCAACAATTACAATGCCTTGGCACACTGCGGTTGACGGCTGGGCAGAAGATACCGTTAAAAAGGGTAAAATTGGTTCAACTCGAAAAGGTATCGGACAAACTTACACTGACAAAATGGCGCGTTGTGCGTTAAAGGTTGGTGATTTGTTTGATGAGGAAACACTTTCTGAAAAAATTGATATAATTTTGCCGTTAAAAAATAAAACATTGAAAGAAGTTTACGGCTTGAAAGAGTATTCAAAGGCTGAATTGCTAGAAATTTGTGCAAAATACAAAAAAATCTTTGAGCCTTATGTTTGTTTTGATTGGCAAAAAATGTTAAACGAAAACAAGGACAAAACGATTCTATTTGAAGGCGCGCAAGGTGTAATGTTAGACATTGATTACGGCACATATCCTTTCGTTACAAGTTCAAACCCAATAGGCGGTGGTGCAAGCACTGGAAGTGGTTTTGGTCCAACAATGATTGATGAAGTTGTTGGTGTTTCAAAAGCTTACCTAACTCGTGTTGGCGAAGGTCCTTTTGTAACTGAACTTGCAGATGAAACTGGTGATAAAATCAGAGAAATTGGACATGAATTTGGCACTACTACAGGTCGTCCACGTCGTTGTGGCTGGTTTGATGCAGTAATTGCTAAATATGCCGTGCTTGTTAGCGGTTTAACTTCTATGGCGCTTACTAAAATAGATGTTTTTGACGATTTTGATGAGATTAAAATTTGTACTGCCTACAAAGACAAACGAAATGGCAAAATTTACACAGAATATCCGACAGATGTGTTTATGCACAAATACTTAGAGCCAGTTTATGAAACACACAAAGGTTGGAAATGCTCTCTATCAAATATGAAATCCTACGAAGAATTTCCGCAAGAGGCAAAAGATTACTTGAAACGCTTAGAAGAACTTTTTGAAATACCAATTTCAATAGTAAGTGTTGGTCCAGATAGAGAACAAACGATTTTTAAATAAAAAGTTATAAAGACCCCGCAACAAGTGCGGGGTGACAAATATACGAACAGGGCGGTGGCTTTCAGCCACCGCCCTGTTTTTTTTATGAACTTTTGTAGTTCGTAATTTTTAAAAACGGAGTTTTTAAAAATTACATCATACCGCCCATTCCGCCCATGCCTGCCATTGCTGACATATCAGGAGTTGAAGCTTTTTCTTCTGGAATATCTACAACTGCTGCTTCTGTTGTTAACAACATAGCTGCGATTGATGCTGCGTTTTCCAATGCTGAACGAGTTACTTTTGCTGGATCTACAATACCTGATTTGAACATATCTGTGTATGTGTTCAATAATGCATCGTAACCATAAGAATCTTTTTCAGATTTTACTGTTTCAACTACTACATCTGATGATGCACCAGCGTTATTAGCGATTAATCTTAGAGGAATGTCTAAAGCTGCTGTCAAAATCTTGAAACCGATTTTTTCATCATCTAAAGTGAATTCTTCTGAGTTTAATTTTTCTTCTAAGTATTGTTGAACTCTTAATAATGCAACACCACCACCTGGAACGATACCTTCTTCGTTAGCAGCTCTTGTTGCGTTTAGAGCGTCTTCAATTCTTAATTTTCTTTCTTTTAATTCAACTTCTGTTGCTGCACCAACTTCGATTACTGCAACACCGCCTGATAATTTAGCGATACGTTCTTGTAATTTTTCTTTATCGTATTCTGAATCTGATTGTTCGATTTGTTTTTTGATTAAAGAAATTCTTTCTTGAACTGCAGTTTTTGTTGCGTCGCCAACAACGATTGTTGTTTCATCTTTAGAAACAGTTACGCGTTTTGCAGAACCTAACATATCGATTGTAATGTTTTCTAATTTTGTTCCTAATTCTTCTGTGAACATTTGACCGCCTGTTAAGATAGCGATATCTTCTAACATAGCTTTTCTTCTGTCACCAAAACCAGGAGCTTTAACTGCAACTGCTCTGATTACTTTTCTCATTGTGTTAACTACTAATGTTGCTAAAGCTTCACCTTCAACATCTTCAGCGATTAACAATAATGATTTACCTTCTCTTGCAACTTGTTCTAGAATTGGAACTAAGTCTTGGATTAGGTTGATTTTTTTGTTTACACATAAAACGTAAGCATCTTCTAAAACTGCTTCCATTCTTTCTGCATCTGTTACGAAGTATGGTGAAATATAACCTTTATCAAATTGCATACCTTCAACAACTTTTAAGTTTGTACCGAAAGATTTGC
>CAVCIX010000080.1:0-8000 GCA_963602505.1 Anaerovoracaceae bacterium
AGGTTGGGGACAATCTCAATCAACAGTTGAACAAATCAAAAAAGCTCACGCAGTAACACCTTTGACTGCAATTCAAAGTGAATATTCAATGATGGAAAGAATGTTTGAGCGTGATGTTATTCCGACTTGTAAAGAATTGAATATTGGATTTGTACCATTTTCACCACTTGCAAGCGGATTTTTGAGCGGAAAATATAATAAAGATACGCAATACAAAGGTGATGATGTAAGACTTGCTATTACGAGATTTATTCCAGAAAATGTTGTAAAAAATCAACCACTTTTGGATATGTTAAACGAAATTGCAGACGCTAAAAATTCAACTCCTGCACAAATTTCTTTAGCGTGGATGTTGCATAAATATGACTTTTTAGCGCCAATTCCAGGAATGAGAAAATATGAAAGAATTGATGAAAACTTAGGTTCTGCTGATATTGAACTAACGGATGAAGAATTTAAAAATATTGAAACAGAATTAGACAAAATCACAATTTACGGAAACCGTACAGACGAAGATATTCAAAAAATGGGATACGTCCGAGCACAATAATTAATATTTATTAATAAACAATTGACTGATAGTTACTATCAAGTTCTAAAATAGTAAAATAGAATTACAAAGTCGTTTAAAATTTAAGAGGTAAAAATATGAAACGTAGAGAATTTATTATCAATTCAGCACTTGCAATCGGTGGTACTGCACTTTTGAGTGGTTGCGGTAAAAAAGAAATTAAAAAATCTGAAAACCAAGTTGTAAGAAGAAAATTTGCTGATATAGACACACCATTAATCGCTTTGGGTTGTATGCGACTTCCAATGCGCAACGACAAAATTGATATGGTGGAATTAGACAAAATGGTTGAATACGCTATTGCCCACGGCGCAAACTATTTTGACACTGCTTATATGTACGTTGACGGAAAAAGTGAAAACGCTATCGGCGAAATTCTTAAAAAATATCCTCGCGAAAGCTTTATTTTGGCAGACAAATGCCCTGCTTACCTTGTAAACTCTCAAGCAGATGTAAGAAAATTATGTGAAGAACAACTTAAGAAATGCCAAGTTGAATACTTTGACAACTATATGGTTCACAACGTAAACAAAAATACTTTAAGTAATTATCGCGACAACAACATGTACGATGAACTTGTTAAACTTAAAAACGAAGGAAAAGTTAAACATATTGGCTTCTCTTTCCACGGCGACCCACAAATGCTTAGAGAAGTAATCAAAGAACACAAATGGGATTTCTGTCAATTGCAAATGAACTACCTTGATTGGGAGGTCGTAAACGCGGACGAATTATACCAAATCGCAGATGACGCAGGCGTTCCAGTAATTGTTATGGAGCCTTTACGTGGTGGCGTTTTATGCGATTTACCAGAAAAAGCCGTTAACAAATTAAAACAAGAATGCCCAGATGATACTCAAGCGTCCTTCGGTTTACGTTGGGTTGCAAGCAAACAAAGAGTGTTCACTATTTTGAGCGGTATGAGCAATTTCCAACAATTAAAAGAAAATGTTGATACTTTCGTAAATTATAAAGAATTTTCTGAAAAAGAATTAAAAGTTGCGCACGAAATCGCACAAATTATCCAATCACAAGGTGCAATCAGTTGTACTGCTTGTAAATATTGCATGGAGGTTTGTCCAAGAGGTATTAATATTCCTGCAATCTTCGGTTTGTACAATGTTTATAAAGGAAGCAACCAAAAATCTAAAGCGTTTATGTTTGCATACAATTACAAAGCACTTGACGAATCAACTCGTGCAGACAAGTGCGTAGACTGTAAATTATGTATGAAAAACTGTCCTCAAAACTTGGATATTCCAAAACTTTTGAAAGATGTTCAAGCTGAAGTTGAAAAAGTTGAAAAGGAAATATCAAAATAATGAAAAACGCTTATAAAATAAGACTTGCAGTTGCATTTGTAATATTTTTATTGGTAGTTTTAGGCTTTGCTGGAGTTTTTTACCCAGTAAAAGTTCTAGATTTGCAATTTGCACCACTTTTGCAAAGAGTTTTTGTTGACTTTTCAGTAATCGCATTAATCTTATTATTGGCAATTGTAGTTGTAACGGCAATTTTTGGACGCTTTTACTGTTCTATAATTTGTCCATTCGGATTTTTGCAAGAGGTTATGGCATTAATTTTTAGACGCAAAAATAAAGCGATTAAAAATTATCCTGCAAAATATTTTGTAATGGCATTAACTTTTGGGGCTTTGGCTGGCGGAAGCGCAGTTATCTTGAGATATATTGAGCCTTACACATTATTTGGGTCAGCTATTACAATTTCAGTTTTAGGGCTTGTTGCGACTTTAGTTGTTTTAGCAATAGTATTTTTCAAAAACAGATTTTTCTGCACAAATATTTGTCCTGTAGGTGCATTGTTGGGGCTTATTTCAAAATTCTCGTTATGCAAAATATCAATCAATAAAGAACAATGCGTAACTTGCGGAATGTGCGAAAAAAATTGTCCATCAGGTTGCATAAATTCAAAAGAAAAAAATATTGATAACGAAACTTGTGTAAGATGTTTAAAATGCTTAGGCGTTTGCCCAAAAGGCGGGATTAAACTTGACAAAGTCGAAAAACAAGAAGCAGAAGAAAAATTCAGCCTAAAACGTCGTCAATTAATCATCGGCACGGCAGTTATTGCAGTATTCGGCTCTATGATTAAGACAGGACTTGTTTTAAAGGACAAACTTGTTGAAAAAGTTAAGGATATAATTTTACCAGCAGGTGCAGTTGATAAAGACCGCTTGGCAAATAAATGTTTAAACTGTAATTTGTGCGTTCAAAACTGTCCAAATAAAATTTTAGTTAAGACTGACGAAAACTTCCCTGCGGTGCATATAGATTATTCAAAAGGTAAAAAACTTTGTAAATTCGATTGCCACAAATGCGGTGAAGTTTGTCCAAGTGGTGCAATCAAGCGTTTAACTTTAGAGCAAAAACAAAACACAAGAATTGGTATGGCAATGATTATTGAAGATAAATGTAAGCATTGTAACGCTTGTGTTAGCGCTTGTCCAAAAGGTGCTATAATTAAAGTTGAAGGCAAGGCTCCAATTCTAAATGCGCAAAAATGTATTGGTTGTGGGGCTTGCAAAGCAACTTGTTATCACGAAGCAATTGAAATTTTTTCAGTTAAAGAACAAAAAGAAATTTAATAAAAGGAGAAAAAAATGTCATTAGGAATCACTGAAATATTATTGATTTTGGTAGTAATCGTTCTACTTTTTGGAGGAAAGAGAATACCAGAAATCGCAAGAGCATTAGGTCGTGCGTCTTATGAATACAAAAAAGCAAAAAGTATTATCAAAGACGAAGCAAACGAACTAAAAGAAGCAATTGAAAAAGAAGGCGAAAAACCAGAAGAATACAATCCAAAAGACGTTTAATTATGACAAGCGACAAAGACGAAAGTATAATTTCACATATTGAAGCGTTTCGAGAAATGCTTTTAAAATGTTTGAGAGCAATCGCAATCGTGTTGCTTCCAATGCTTTTTGTCGCACCAAAATGTTTGGATATTTTTATCAAATTAATTTTGAAAGGTAACAATATCGCGCTTAACTACTTTTCACCCGCAGAAGTTTTCATAATTCAAATAAAATTTGCACTTGTTATGGATATAATCGTTTGTTTCCCTTACATTGCAAAACAGGTTTGGAACTTCTGTGTGCCAGCACTTTACGAACACGAAAAGAAATTTATTAAATCAATTGTGTTCACCTCAAGTGCATTATTTATTTTAGGTGCATTGTTCTGTTTATTCGTAATTTTGCCTCTGATAATTAATTTTGGTATGAGTTTTGCGAGTCAAAATATTCAAGCAGTATTTGGAATTTCAAATGTCGTAACTTTGGCATTGTGGTTAATTTTAGCCTTTGGTGTAATGTTTCAACTTCCGCTTGTCGTAAATGCCTTGATTAAATCGAAGATTGTAGAAAAAGAAACAATTCAAAATTGCAGACCTTATGTAATCGTTGTATTACTTATCCTTGCTGGAATTTTGACGCCACCTGACGTAGTGAGCCAAATTATGCTATTTACACCAACATATTTGTTATTTGAACTAGGACTTTTATTTTCAAGAAAGAAAAAAGATGAGTAACGATAAATATTTAGAACTTAATTTTGCAAAACTTGATATTGATAGACAAAAGCGTAGAGGCAACTCTGAGGCAGTATTTTGTGAATGCAAAACCTCTGAACAATTAATTAAAATCTTTTCAGAATTTAAAAATGCTGGTCAAAATGTTTTAGGTACTCGCGCAACAAAAGAACAGGCAGAAATAGTCCAAAAAGTGTTGCCAGAAGTTAATTACAACGAACAAGCAAGGACGCTAACTTTAATTCAAAATGAAGTTGAAAAGTTGGGCGAAATTGCTATTTGTACAGGCGGAACAGGTGATATTCCAGTTGCAGAGGAAGCATGCGAAACCGCACAATTTTTTGGTAGCAATGTTAAAAAATACTATGATGTCGGAGTTGCAGGTATTCACAGACTTTTTGACAAAATTGAAGATATAAAACGCGCAAATGTAATAGTTGCTGTTGCGGGTATGGAAGGTGCTCTAGGCGGAGTTCTTGCTGGAATGGTTGATATCCCAGTAATTGCGGTTCCAACTTCTGTCGGCTATGGCTCTTCATTTAACGGACTTTCAGCACTTTTGACAATGCTTAATTCTTGTTCTGAAGGAATGACAGTTGTAAATATTGATAACGGCTTTAATGCAGGCTATAGCGCAAATCAAATTAATAGACTTATAGTAAAAGGAGCAAATAAATAATGAATTTATATTTTGAATGTAAATCAGGAATATCTGGCGATATGTCGGTCGCGTCATTACTCGATTTAGGTGCAAGTCAAGAAAAACTAGAAAAAGCACTATCTTCAATGAAATTAGACAATGAATTTTCTTATGTGATTTCAAAAAAATCAGTAAATGCGATTATGGCGACCGATTTTGACGTAATTTTACCTGAACATCATCACCACCACGAAGAGCATTCGCACGAACATCATCATCACGAACATAGAAATTTAGATGATGTAAACGCAATTATTGATAAAGCTGACACTACAGAAAATGCAAAAAAACTTGCTAAAAGAATTTTTGAAATTGTAGCAGAGGCTGAGGCAAAAGTTCACGGAAAAGATATTAAAGACGTGCATTTTCACGAAGTAGGCGCAATCGATTCAATTGTCGATATCGTAAGTTTTGCGGTGCTATTTGATGATTTAAACCCAGAACACGTTTATTTTTCAACACTTACAGACGGTCAAGGTTTTGTAACTTGCCAACACGGCAAAATTCCAGTACCTGTTCCTGCGGTTTGTGAAATTGCATCAAAATATAAATTACCACTAAGAATTTCAGATAATGACGGCGAAATGGTTACACCAACAGGTTGTGCAATTGTTGCATCACTTTATAATAATGAAAAATTACCTGATGAATTTATTATAGAAAAAGTTGGATATGGCGCAGGAAAAAGACCTTACGAAAATCCAGTTTTACGAGTTATGAGTATAAGATAATAGGAGGATTAATTATGCATATAGGAAACGGTATTATTTGTCCCGTAACTGGGATTCCAATGTTAGCAATAGCTGGCGCTACTGCATTTTACGCTTTTAAACAAGCAAAAAAAGATTTTTCTAAAGAAAAAATTCTTCCAACAGTTACACTAACAGGCTTAGTTTTTGCATTGCAAATGATTAACTTTGCAATTCCACAAACAGGCTCTAGTGGACATATTATCGGTGCAATTTTGTTGGCATCTTTACTTGGCGCTAACGTTGCATTTTTGGCAATGTGTTCAATTTTAATTGTTCAATCTGTATTTTTTGCAGACGGTGGACTTTTGGCATTAGGTTGCAATATCTTTAATATGGGCTTTTTAGCATGTTATGTTGCTTATCCATTGTTATTTAAACCGCAAGAAAACAAAAATAAACCTGTTTTAGGTGCTATTTTGGCATCAATTGTCGCATTACAACTAGGCTCAATCGCTGTTGTTGCTGAGGGGGCTTTGTCAGGTTCAATCACAATGTCTGCACTATTAAACTTTACTGGCTTAATGCAAGCAATCCACTTACCAATCGGTATTGCCGAAGGACTTGCAACTGGCGTGATTATTGCTATTTCTAAAATGGTTGATACTAAAAAATTGTCTTATGCTTTAGGTGCAATTTCTCTAGTTTTAGCAGGTGTTATTTCTCAATTTGCATCAGCAAAACCAGACGGTTTGGAATGGTCATTGTTAAACATCTCTGATTCTGTTGTAATGCAAACTCAGAGTATATTGTTCAACATTTCTGAAAGCCTACAACACAACTTATCAGTGCTTTCAAATATGCCTTATACTTTAGGTAATATTGTTGGTTTGCTTGTTGTTGCAGTTTTGATGTATGCAACTTGCTTGATGTTGGGTGGAAAAACTGTTACGGTAAAAAATGAAAAATAAGTTCGACAACTTAAAAAAATATTTGAACGACTTGAACGAGCAGGGCTTATGCCTTGCTTTTTCAGGTGGAATTGATAGCACTCTTTTGCTTTATTTGTGCAAAGATATGAATATTTTGGCTATAACTTTTGACTCTAATTTTCAAACAAAAGAGGAGATTGATTTAACAAAAGATTTGTGTAAAAAATATGGCGTAAAGCAGATTATAATTGAACAAAATGTTTTTGAAAATCCAATAATTTTAGATAATCCAAAGGATAGATGCTATCATTGTAAGAAGTTTTTGTTTGAAAATGCAGTTAGAGTTGCAAAAGAGAACGGCTTAAAAAATATTATAGATGGTACAAATTTTGACGATTTGGGAGTTTATCGCCCTGGACGCAAGGCTCTTAAAGAACTTGGGGTAATTTCTCCATTTGCAAAATTTGAAATTACAAAAAAAGAAATCAGAGATTACGCAAAAAATTGTGAAATTGAGATATTCTCGAAACCTTCTAGCCCTTGCCTTGCAACAAGATTTCCTTATGGAATAAAACTTACACAAGAAAAACTAGATGTTGTCGAAAAAGGTGAACAAATCCTTAAAAACTTTGGGTTTGAATGTTGCAGACTAAGATTACACGAAGATATTGCAAGGATTGAGATTTTGCCAGAAGATTTTGAAAAGATTTTAAAAGATAAGGACCAAATTATCTCAAAATTAAAACAATTAGACATAAAATACATAACCCTAGACCTAGAGGGCTTCCGTAGTGGGAGTATGGATTTATAACTCCTCTTTTAAGTTTTAGATTTTTATTTTATTTCGTACGTCCATATTTGACATAGATATTTTTTATAATGTCTATATCAAAACGAAAGGAGTTATTATGATACTTGAAATTCTAGGAGCCTGCTTTGTTTGGAACACAATAGATTTGGTAGAATCTATGGGTGAAACTTTGGAGGATATTGCTGATTCTCTTGATATTTATGAAGATGATGAAGAAATTTATTCTTAAAAATGAACAAATTTCAATCAAAATCGTTATTTAAATAAAAGGAGTTATTATGAAGAAAATAGTATTTTTGTTATTAGTATTTGTTTTTACAACGAATTCATCTTTTGCCGAAGATATTAAATGGACAGTTAAATCAGGCTCTATTCCACAGAAAAGCGAGCAAACTACGGTTCTTGAAACAAAATCTTCAAAATTTGGAAATTTTGATATTTTAAACTTGCCAATCAAAGTTCAAAAAACCACAATGGATTTGGTTGTGGATAAGGCTTTACAAGATAGACAAATCACAGATAATACGGCAATTGATTTACCACAAATTAGTAGCAGAGATCCTTTTGTGATTAAGATTGACGGCATTAAATATTATATGGTTCAAAATAAAACTATTGTCGGACAAAATTCAACCTTGGAAAATATTTACGAGCCCTTGTTTAAAATGGACAAAAACAAGGACAAAAAGTTGACCGCTCAAGAAATGAAAAATTCAAATATAAGATTTGCAAGATTGAATAATAA
>CAVCIX010000081.1:0-7814 GCA_963602505.1 Anaerovoracaceae bacterium
CTATTAAACAATTATAAAAAAGGCGGGATTTTGAGAATTCAAAATCCCGCCTTTTTTCTTTGTAAATTTATATTAAAAATCAGTGTTTATCTACGATTAATACTTTTCAAATTACAAGCATAGTAGTATAATAAAGATGAAAAAATTCGGTACGTACAAAGTGTGAGGAATAAAGAATTATGTTTAATGTTTCATTCTTGGGCAGACGAGAAGACAAAAACACAGTAGAACAATTAAAACAACAAGGCGATGCTTTAACGCTGAATAATCAACGTAATATTAACAACGCTATTGATAACTTGGCAAAGGATTCATCTGAAGAAAATATCAAGTTTTTGATGAATGTTGCTCAAGGCTTAAGATATGGAACAAGTTTTGAATTAGATGACAAAAAATCTAATAATGAATGGAAATCAAAACTTCAAAACGCAACTGCAAAAGCTTTAGAAAACACTGATTCACCAAACAAAGCAGAATTGCAAAAACAATTTAAAGCAACCTTCATCGACAAAAAAGAAATGTCAAACGATGAAAAAGCAGTTATGTCTTTGAGAAACAATTTACTTCAAACAAAAGGACTTCCTCAAGCAATGCACGATTCTAAAATCGATGCAGTTAAAAACATTGCTAAAAACTTGGATTACTTTGTAATTTCTACCGAAATCACAACAAAAGAAAAGAAAACTTGCTTGGAAAAATTGAACAAATTAATGAGCAATGATTATAAAATCAATCCTCAATTAAAGGATAAAAAGCCACAAGTTTTAGGTGAATTATTGAACGATTTAGTTGTAAAAACTGCTGACTCAGACAAACCAACAATCAAAACAACTGACCAACGTCACCACGGTATGTGCGCGGCTATTTCAACTTCTAGAAAAGTTATGGCTTACGAATACAAAGACAAATACGTAACTATGATTATGGAGGAGCTTAACAACAAGCCTGAAATGAAGGTTTATGACCCTTCTAAACTTGGTACAAATGCAAAAATTTCTGTTCCAAAAACAGAAGTTGATTTTGATTATGCTGATGACAAAGGTTACAGAATTTTGGACGCATCTGCACTTCAATGGATGAACATTGCTGGTAATACTGGTAGAGGCGACGTTCAATCAACTCACTTCTCAGCATTTGATAAAAAATATTTTGACACATTCCACGATGGTCACTATATGAGAGATTTTGACGATCCAAAATTAGTACCACATCAAAACCATTTAAGAGCTTTAGAAAAAGCTGAAGATTTCATCAAAGCTACAAAAAATGGTATGGAAAAACGTGAAAAAGAAGCAGTTGAACAAAGACAAAACGCTCGATTTAACGCTCAAACAGTTGTAAAAGCTAACAAAGCGTTAACAACTGAATTAAAAGCATTAATGCCAGAAAAATCTAACGAAGAAATGACAAAAGTCGTTAACCGTTTCTTGAAAATGGGCGAAGTTAAAGGCGCTCAATCTGATGAATTGCACTTCCACGATTACGAAGAAGCTTCAAGAAAACAAGAAAAAATGGCTAACTTCATAAAACAAGAAAATCCAAACGTAAAACAAGAAGATATTGACGCAAGAATGAAAAATATCTTCAATATGTATGAACTTTCTACTGAAACAACAGAAGCTATGAACAAGGAAATTTTACCAAAATCTCCTGAAGCTAAAATGAAAAAATTATACAAACCATTATGGGAAGCAGCTGCATCATACAGAACTGCTCAAGATTTAAAACTTGATATTCCTGAAAACCTTGAAAAAGAAGTTAAAAAATATGGTTTGGGCAAAGATGCAACAAAAGCTGACGTTATGAAGAAATACGAACAAGAAGGCAAAGTTGTTTCTGAACCAATTTTAAGAAGCATGCAAGATAAATACAATAAAATTGCAAAATATGCTGCAGTAGTTGAAAAAGCTGAAGTTAAAGGCGAAAAACTTAACATGGAAGGTCTTTATGAAATGACTGACAATGAAAAATCTGCCTTAGACAAAGTTGCTAAAAACATTAATAAAATGTACACAGAAATCAAAAAAGAAACTGCGGCAAAACAAAAAGAATTGGAAAAACCATTGAACGAACTTGCTAAACAAATCGGTGCAGAAAAAGGTACTGTTTGGGTTAATAAAGAAGGTTCTTCAGGTTTATGCACTCCACAAGAAATTCGTATCTTGGAACAAATGACAGGAAAACCATACTACGCAGAAGAAAGCGTAGAAAAGACTGCTGAAAAAATTAAAACTGGCAAACACTCTGGTATTTCTGGAACATCTGTTTACCACAACGATCACGGTGGACACGCTCAATACATCGCAGATGTAGCACCATTATTAGTAAAAGACCCAGAAACTGGCAAAGTTGAAGTTAAAGACGCAATCATGCACGATAACACTTGGGGCGCTTGCGAACACAAGAAAACTTGGTTAGATTCAAAAGGTTTATTAAGAACTGATTACCAATGCGGACGTGGTGGCGAAGACGGATACATCACAAACAATGCTTGGCAAAATGGTGTGCTTGTAGATGACTTCAAGTACAAAGCAGGTAGCATTAAAGGTGAAAAATTCAAAATGTTCTACGATGGTATCATTCCAACCTTGAAAAACGATATGTCATCTTCTGCTCAAAGCCTTGTACAAAACGCTTTTGTAGGACCACAAGTTAAAATGAGCAGTGTTGCTCAAGTTATGCAAGCAGTAAAAAATGTTCCTGCTGAATTCCTTGATAAAGTTATGGAACGCGCTGAAAATGCTGGCGAAACAAAAGACTTAATTGAAAAAGAAGTAATGACAGACTTAGACAATATCAATTCAGAAGCTGATATTGCTAAAGCTCACAAGAGAACTCAAGGTTACTTGAAACAAATTTCAAGCAAAATGACTTTCTCTAGAGAAAAAGCAACTAACGTTTTAACAGATGCAATGTTAAACGGTAGTAAATACAACGTAACAAAAAATAACATCGATACAATTGATGATGACAATTTTAAAGTTATCAGACACTTTATTGATGCAAAATTTGACCCAAAAGATAACGCAGAATTTGTTGAAAAATTCAATGAGTTACAAACTTATAACCTAGAAAAACTTACTAAGTTAGTAAAAGAATCTTCAGACGAAGATTTAAGCGTTAAAACAGTAACTCCATTTGACGTTGCAAGACAAATTAAAGGGTTAGAAAAACAACCTAATAACTTGTTGAAGAATATGATGTTTATGGACTCTATCCAAGATAACATCAAATTAACAGACAAGGGCGACTCGTTTGAAGAAGCGTTCTTTATGCTTCAACGAGATTGGAGTAACCTAAACGCAACAAAAGAAATTAACCAATTGAAGAACAAAATGTTCCAACAATATGGTGTTCGCGCTGCGTACCCTGATTGCCACTTAACAACTAAAGAAGAAACTTCAAAACTTGCAAGCAACTTCTCTAACACTCTTAAACAAGGTGTTGAACTTGTTAACGCATTAAAACAAATGCAAGACGGCAAAATGGATAAACAAGGTCTTACAAATGAAGAAATTTCAACTGCAATGAAAAACCAATTAGCTGATATCGCATCAGGTAAAAAGGTATTTATTGAAGCAAATATCGAACCTCAACACAGACAAGTTGTTACAAAAGAATTGAACAACTACTTATCTGCGGCAATCAAAGGTAAAAATGTTGACGCTCAATACAAACGCTTTGAAGAAAGCTTCAACAAATATCACATTTTGAACAATCCACAAGAATTACTAAAAGAATTCGTAAGATTGACAAAATCTGAAGACCCAGCTAAGAAAGAAATGGCTCAAATCTACGAAAGCTATATGGTTAAAGGTTGCTACGAATTAGCTAAGTTTGAAATGGCAACTCAAATGCTTGGTGATGCACAAAGCGGTCATATCCAAGAAATGGGCAAAGATTTGGCTAACATTTCAACTCCAAAAGAATGGGATGACCAAAGTGGCGCTCACGACTTGAGCACTGATGAAGGTATGTACGCATTCATCAACAAATCACAAGAAACTGGTGGCGTTGAAAATACTCTTCAATTGATGAACCATTTAGGAATGAACGCTAAAGCAATGCAATTAGAAATGAAGAACATCGGCGAACTTAAAGAACTTAAGACTGCAATGAACGCTGAAAACTTAGGTTCTGTAATTCAAATCGTTCAAAATAAAGCAAACTTCGTTGGTGGCTTGAACTTAACTAAAGCACCGAAAGAAGCTAAATTAAGAGATCAATACTTAACTCAATTGAACTCATTAATTGAATATATTAACGAAAACGCACCTAAATTAGTTGCACAAGCTCAAGCTTAAGCGAAATAATTCAATATTAATACAAAGAAGGCGGATTTTGAAAATTTCAAAATCCGCCTTCTTAAAATATTTATAAAATTATTTCAATGCATTTGCACCAGAAACAATTTCAACAAGTTCTTGAGTAATAGCCCATTGACGAGCCTTATTATAATCGATTGACAATAATCTAATCATTTCATCAGCGTTGTTAGAAGCCGCAGACATTGCAGTCATACGAGAAGCTAATTCACTAGCTTGAGCTTCCAAAAGTGCTTGATAAATAATGTTTGAAATATACATTGGAACAAGCGATTGCAAAATACCATGTACACTTGGTTCAAAAATCATAAGTGGGTCAATTTGGTGATTTTCCTCCTTCATATCTTCACTTAAAGGTAAAACCTCCCAATTTTGAACCGAATATGACATCATATTTTTAAATCTTGTAGTCAAAATTTCAATTTTATCAATTTTCTTATCTACAAAGAAGTCAGCCAAGTCCTCAGCAACCAATCTTGCACCAGTTGCAGTAACATCATTTGCAATAGATAAATAAGTTTTAGCAATTTCACAGTTTAAGTTTTCGATTTTTCTTTTTAAACCAGAATTACCTTTTTGACCAACAATAAACAAGTAAACTTTTAGCCCTTGGTCGTTATAATCTTTTATCACAGAAATTGTTTTTCTTATGATATTAGCGTTATAAGCACCTGCAAGACCTTTGTTTGAAGACATTACTAACAAGCCAACTGATTTTACATCACGTTTTTCTAACAAAACTGGATAGTTGTCTATTGGCGATTTTACCTTCAAATTTTCGACAGAATATTCACCGTTAACGGCACTCAACATTCTTTTAAAAATAGTTGAAAGTTCAGTCGCAAATGGTCGAGCAGATTTTACAGTTGATTCAGCTTTTTTAACCTTAGCTGCAGCAACCATCTTCATCGCACGAGTAATTTTGCGAGTATTCTGTACGCTTTGTATTCTTGTTTTAATATCTTTTAAGTTAGCCATTGTTTATCTCACTTATGCTACAAATGTTTTCAAAAAAGCGTCTAATTGCTTTTTCAAGGCTTCTTTATCTTCGTCTGATAAAGGTGCGCCACTGTTCAAATTGTTGATTAATTCAGGCATATTAGCTTCGTAATAATCAAACCATTCACGTTTGAATTTAATCATTGATTTGTTATCGATTTCATCTAAATAGCCTTCGTTAGCTGCAAACAAAATTGAAACTTGTTTTGCAACGCTTAATGGCATGTATTGAGGTTGTTTCAATACTTCAGTAAGCTTTTGACCTCTCAACAATTGTTTTTTAGTAGCTGCATCTAAGTCAGAAGCGAATTGAGCAAACGCTTCCAATTCTCTAAATTGAGCCAAATCAAGTCTTAATTTACCAGCAACTTGTTTAATAGCTTTTGTTTGAGCGGCACCACCTACACGTGATACAGAAATACCAGCGTTAATTGCAGGTCTGATACCTGAGTTAAACAAGCCTGATTCCAAGAAGATTTGACCGTCTGTAATTGAAATTACGTTTGTTGGAATGTATGCTGAAACGTCACCAGCTTGAGTTTCAATAATTGGTAAAGCGGTAATTGAACCACCACCTAAACTATCGTTCAATTTAACTGCACGTTCCAATAATCTAGAGTGTAAGTAGAATACATCTCCAGGGTAAGCTTCACGTCCTGGTGGTCTTTTCAATAACAAACTCATTGCACGGTATGCTTGAGCGTGTTTTGTCAAATCATCATATATAATTAAAACGTGTTTACCTTGTTCCAAGAAACCTTCTGCAATTGCGCAACCTGCGAATGGTGCGATGTATTGCAATGGAGCCGCATCGTTTGCAGTAGCAGAAACGATGATTGAGTAATCCATAGCCCCGTGAGTTTCTAAAGTTTTAGCTAATTGAGCAACAGTTGAAGCTTTTTGACCAATTGCAACATAGATACAAATTACATCTTGACCTTTTTGGTTGATAATTGTATCGATTGCAATTGCAGTTTTACCAGTTTGACGGTCACCAATAATAAGTTCACGTTGACCACGTCCGATTGGAGTTAAAGCGTCAATTGCAGTTAAACCAGTTTGCAAAGGTTGGTGAACTGATTTTCTTGCAACAATACCTGGAGCAACTTTTTCAATTGGTAAAGTTTTTTCATAAGAAATATCACCTTTACCGTCAATTGCAACACCTGTTGGGTTAATAATTCTGCCGATAAGACCTTCGCCTACTGGAACAGAAGCAATTCTGTTTGTAGTTTTTACTGTCATACCTTCTTTAATGTGAGTATAATCACCTAAGATTACAACCCCAACGTTATCTTCTTCAAGGTTCATTGTGATACCCAAAGTGCCTTTTGCATCTTCAAATTCAACCAACTCACCTGACATAACATTTCTTAAGCCGTAAACACGTGCAATACCGTCACCAACTTCAAGCACTGAGCCGACATTAGAAATTTCTGTTTTTGTTTCATAGTTCTCAATCTTTTCGCGAATGATAGAACTAATTTCATCTGGTTTAATAGCTACCATATTTTGTCCTCTTTATTTCATAATTGCCTTTTTGTAATCTTCTAATTTATGGGAAACAGACATATCAATAATATCATCACCCATTTTAAATATAAGTCCTGCAATAATCGCTTCATCAGTCTTATATTTAACACTTATTTGTTTGTTTAATTTTTCAGCAAGTTTGTCTTGAATTCTAGATTTCTCCATATCGTTTAATTCAACCGCTGAAACAACTTCAATTCTTGCAACTTCATTAATATCATCTAACAAAGTATTAAATACAGTCACAATGTCGTAAATCAAGTTAAATCTATTTTTTTCAACCAAAAGTTTTAAGAAATTTTTGATTAAAACATCAACATCTTGTTCAAAAACTTTATCCACAATAGCTTCTTTGTCAGCAACTGTAACCAACGGATTTGTTAAAGCGTCATACAAATCTTTTGAGTGAGAAAGAATTGTCAAAACGTTAGCCAAATCAGCTGAAATAGAAACGTAAGACAGTTGACCGTCACGTCCAAATTCAATTAAAGATTCTGCATATCTTTGAGCTATTAAAATGTTTTTGTCGTTATTCATTAAAATTTTAACCTATCAAGTTCTTCAATACTGTCATTTATAAAGTTTGCGTGATATTGAGGCTTATTTTTCAAAGTTTCAATAATATGCTTTTTAGCAAGTTCTACTGATGCCAAAGCTGTTTTTTGAGAAAGTGAAGAAATAATCTTTTTGCCTTCTGATTCAATCATTTTGTCAGTATTTGCAAGAATATTTTCTGATTGAACTTTTGCATCTTCTAAAATTCTATTACCTAATTTTTCTGCGGTTTCTTCAGCATTTTTAAGCATTTCGCCTATTTCAATACCAACATTACGAACAGAAGTTTCAGCATTTTTTAATTCAATAATAGAAGCTTCTTTAGCCATTTTTGAATCATTAACAAATTGCTTAACCTTTTCTTGCATAGCTTCAAGAATTTTATTAATATCAACTTTTTTA
>CAVCIX010000082.1:0-7627 GCA_963602505.1 Anaerovoracaceae bacterium
ATGGAAATCATTGTATCAAAAGAAACAGACAATTTAATGAAAGACACAGACGCATTTTTAATGTTATTAAAAATTGCATATAACACAAAAAATGCTGATATGTTCACAATCCCTGACTTAGAAATCGGGGAGGCGTTAATAACACCTGATATCATCGGGGTATCTGTTCAAACGTTCAGGACTACAAAGAAAAAGCTTGCAAAATGGGGGTTTGCAGAGTTTAAGACATCAACAAAAGGGACAATTGCAAGAATGACGACTGACAAATTCTTTAAAATCTAAAAAGATGTTATGCAAAATATTCAAAACTGCATGACTGGTTGGCTCAATTTCATGAGTTTGACCCTCGGTAGGTATAAACTTACCTAATTAAAATTTAACAAGCCTTAAAAACGATTTTGAAAGGAGTAAAAATGGATAAACAAATCAAGCAAGAAAAACTAAGAACAATAACAAGGTTTGTTTACGATTATATTAACGCTTTAAATAAAGCAAATGACATTATCGACACACCACAGGAAGTATTTAAACAAGTTAAACACTATATAAGAAGACGCATAAAAAGCGATAAAGATATTCACTCCTTATATAGAAGTGCAATTCATCACAGAAGTTACAACGCGTATTTACTTGCGTTGCAATCATAATCACAAATCATACTGCCCGCACTCCTTCACTTCCAATAATATTAATCATACTAGCGGGCAGAGTGTTCATAGCATACACTTTAAAAAGCTATTGACGGCGGGAAAGACCGCATTTTAAGGAGTAGTTATGAAAACAGACGAACAAATAAAAATAATTGAAACAAATTTGCAAGAAATCAGTAAAAAAGCAAGAGAATACGAAAGAAAACAAGAAAAAATTGACGAAATTTTAAAAATTGCAAAAAATGTTATGACAAAATAACCGAAAACGGAAAAAGATGTATGCAGTTAGGTTTACACAAAATTAAAAAACTTTGCGAGGCTGAAAATGCTTGAAAATAAAGTTAAACAGTTTATTCAGTTTTTAGTTGTAAGAAAACAAATCAGTTATGACTGTTATCAAGAACTTTTAAAATCGAATATTGATAAAGAAATAATCGATTTTACAGAAGGCGCAATGGAAACTTTAGCTCAGGAAGAATACGAAACCTTTAGAGAGCTAAACGAGTTCGGAGGTCTTGAATATGGCTGGTAAAAGAGAACTAAAAGAAGAAATAAAAAGCTTATACAACCAAGCTGAGAAACTAATAGGTAGAAATAAACCTTACAAATTCAATAAAATTTTAGAACAAATCAAAGTATTAAACAAAAAACTAGATAAAAAAGGGGCATAATATGGCAGAAAAAAAATTAAAAACAGTAAGCATAAAAGGTAAGGACTATGTTGAAGTTAACACAAGAGTAAAAGAATTCAGAACAAACGAGGCTTTCAAAGGTTATCGCTTAACTTCTGAAATTATTGACCTTACAAATGGAGTTGTAACAATGAAAGCAACTGTTTTGGACACTAACGGTGATGTTATTGCAACTGGACACGCACAAGAGAAAGAAAGCAGTAGTTTTATTAACAAAACAAGCTTTATTGAAAACTGCGAAACATCAGCATGGGGGCGAGCTTTGGGCAATTTAGGCATCGGCATTGATACTTCTATTGCATCAAGTGAAGAGGTTTTAAATGCGATAGAAAATCAAGAAAAAGCAAAAAAAACAGGACTTAAAAAAGTTGACGATGTTGACACTGCAAAGGTTATGGCAGATATCCAATCAAAAAAAGAACAGAAACGAGCTGAACAAGCTGAGAAAGAAGTTGATTATGAAATTTTTGCAGGGCTAGCTAAATGTAACACAATGGACGAGTTAAAAGACTATTACAAAGCTAACTACAACAAAGTTGAAGACAAACAAGCTTTTGCAGAGCTTAAAGACGCAAGAAAACAAGCACTAACAGAGGAGTAAAACAATGGCAGATATAAACAATGTAATATTATCAGGACGTATCACTGCTGACCCTGAAATCAAATATTTTGATAGTGGGGCAATGAAAACAAGTTTTTCAATCGCAGTAAATAAATGGAGTAAAAAAGAAGAAAAAGAAATCGCAACATTTATAAACTGCGAGTTATGGGGCAAACAAGCAGAGTTTGTTAACGAATACGCAAAAAAAGGTAACCAAATTGTTGTTAATGGCTCACTAGACGTAAGCAAATACGAGGACGACCAAGGCAACAAAAAAACTAGAACTTTTGTATTGGTTAATAACTTAGTTCTTCCAAAACAAAAAACAGAAAAGAAGGAAGAACCTGAAGAACAAGAAATAAATGAGGAAGATATTCCATTTTAACATCTCACGACTGGGCAAAGGGGGCAACGGACACAATCGACTAATAAATTTCCTATCGTTTAATATGCCCCCTGAACCTATAAAAAGGCTACAAGTATGAACATTATTAATACAGATAATTTTAATAAATCAAAAATAAGCTTAAACCGCCAAATTCTTAATTGGGAATGGTACACAGAAATTAAAACCTTTAAACTGTTTATTCATTGCTTATTAAGGGCAAATTTCAAAGATGTTAATTATCGAGGAATTTTAGTTAAGCGCGGACAATTTATTACAAGCCTTGAAAAACTAAGCGTAGAAACAGGTTTGACAAAACAAGAAATTAGAACCGCAATAAAACACCTTGTATCAACACACGAACTAACACACCAAAATTGCACCCAATATTCAGTAATAACAATAAATAAATATTCTGAATATCAAGAAAATTTTACAAGTTCAACACACGAACTAACACACAATCAACACGCGACTAACACGCGACTAACAACTAATAATAATGATAATAATGATAATAATGAAGTAGTAGTAAAAGAAAATGAAAAAAACTTCTATGGTGAATACTATAACATTTATTTAACAGATAAACAATATAAAGAGTTGGAAGTATTAATAATGTCTAAAAAAAAGATGAAAGAAATACTTAACAACTTATCAGTAAACATCGAAACAGGAAAAGAAAAGAAATTTAATCCTGAATTGCCAAACGCACATTATGAGCGAGTAAAAGCATATTTTAACTATATGCGTAAAAATCCAAACAAATTCAAATCAGAAGATAAGACCGAACAGGAGTATTGGGATAATGACGAAGACTACCGAGCAAGCTAATTTACAACTAATAAATAAAGATAATCAAAGAATGCAAGAACAAATTGAAAAACAAATCATTACAATGATTATCGGAGATAACAGGGATAATAAACAGTATATTATCCCAAGAATTAATGAAAAAATGTTCACTAATCAGATTTATAGAAAATTCTTTAAAGTTATCGAACAACTTTTCAACAAAAAACAAGATATAAATGTTTTTTCAGTATGTGACAAGCTTGATTTATACGAATATAGATATTTGTTAGCTCAGTTATATGGCGAATTCATAACTAATGTTAATTATGATTATTACGTAAAAAAGTTAGTTGATAACTATATTCAACGCAGTGCAGAAAACGCAAAAACATACGAAGATATAAAAGCCGTAGAACAAGAACGCGCAAAATATGCAAAGACTTCACCTATAAGCAAATTATCAGACGGCGCAGAAAAGCTTATGAATAACTATTATATATCAATGGATAACGCTATTTTTACAGGTTATCGAGATGTTGACAATATCATAGGTTCATTTCAAGACGGTGATTTTATTCTAATCGCAGGCGCCCCAGGAATGGGAAAAACTTGTTTTGAACTAAATCTGATAAATAATATCGCTAAAAATAATAAGAAAATTTTGTTTTTCTCTCTTGAAATGTCAAAAGCTCAGCTACAGAACCGTATTATTTGTAGTCATACAGGACTACAAACAGATAAACTAAGAAAATTTACTTTATCCAGTGATGAAGTGAACAAATTTCAGGAATACGCTGAGAACGATTTTAAACTTAATGACAATGTCTATATTTGTGATGATTTCGATATCACAATTACAGACGTTGTAAATATAATCAAACAAAGTAATGCAGATATTGTATTCATCGATTATTTAGGGTTAATAAATTCTAATAATCAAAATGGAAGTTACGAAAAATATTCAGAAATTTCACGACAATTAAAAATTACAGCACTTACTTGCAAGAAAAAAATAATTGCCCTGCATCAGCTCAACAGAAGTAGTGCAGATAGAAAAGACAAACGCCCAAAGTTAACAGATATTAGAGATAGCGGGAAAATTGAGCAGGATATTGATATGGCTTTATTTGTGTACCGACCTGCATATTACGACACAAAAGCGCCAATTGATTTATTAGAGTGCATAGTTGCGAAAAACAGACACGGTGCAAGTAATAAAATAGCCAAGCTTTGCTATAACCCAAATACACAAAAAATAACTAATAGAGTAAAAACAGAAAGGAATTCAAATGACGAATAAAGAAATAAAAATAATTATTAACGAGGCACCAAGAACCAAGAAAAACCACGGGGTGCCAATTACACAAAATGGACGTTTAATAGTTCTTCCAAGTAAAGCATACCAACAATTAGAAAAAGCTTGTAAAAGATATTTGCAATACTGGAAACTTGCACCAATCGACTACCCAATAAATTTGAAATGTTTGTTTTACAAGGATAAAGACTATAAAGCAGATTTAGCGGGATATATACAAGCTATTCAGGACATATTAGTAAAATACAAAGTGTTAGAAGACGACAATCACAAAATAGTAGATAATACAGACGGTTCAAGGGTTTTTCTTGATAGAGATAACCCAAGAATAGAAATAACAATTACAGGGATAGCCAATGAATAAAGACAATGCCAAAAACTGGACATTAATATCAAAGATGTGTTTAGAGCGTCAATGTATATGTAAAGGTTGTTATTATGACGAATTCTTTAAAACATCTTATACGAAAATAAAATGCCAGTGTAAGTATTCAGTTTTAAAACTGATTGAAAAATACGGAACACCAAAGGGTTATAAAGGACCTTCAACACAAAATAAAGGAGTACAAATGACAGAAGACGAATATTATAACAATTGTGAGCCTAAAGAAACGAAATGGGGCGATTTGAATTGCGACGAGTGCGATAATAAAGAGTGCGAACACTGGAAAGAGCGTTACGAGGATAAACACGGTTTTAAGTATAACGAGGTTTAAAATGCTAAACACTCATATAAAACTTGATAAAAACACAGTTACAGGACATGCACAGGCTCATTTAGAAGATTTTCTAAAACAAGCAGAATTAGGAACAATCGTTATGCAAAAAGATTTCACAGACACAATTAAAATTATTAAAGCTGAAAAAGTACGATTAAATGAATACTTAAACGAATTGAATTCAAGCTTAACAATTACAATGCAAAGACTTGCAGGGCTTGAATATATAGAAAATATTTTTACATCTTTGGAGGATAAATGAAAAAACTTTTAATAATTTCAATCTTAATTATACAAATAATTGCTTATATCGATTATGTAACTTTTAAGGCCGAACTAAAAAAAGACTTGCACCCAATCGCAGAACTACCGCCAAATTTGCAAAAAATAATCAATGAGGAATAAGTATGAAAGAAGAATTTATTTTAGTTGATTTAGGCTTTTGGGATAAAGACGGAAACTACCGAGAAGACAAGCAAGAAATTAATATAAAGGAGTTAAAAAATGACAAATAAAATAATACCTGAAGAAATGGAGGATATAATCAATGAAATCAAATAAAGATAAAATCAATACAACTGTTTCAACACGTGTTCAAAATTACCCACCAAAATTTTATCAAGTTTTAGAAAAAATCGACCTAGTTATGCGTAATTGGGTTGGTGATGAAATGGGTACAAGTGGCACACAAGAATTATGTGTTTTGTGTGGAATATTTGCATTAGATTGGGAATTAGAATACAATCTTCCACCGTCTGCACGCGCTTGGTTCTTTACATTAGTAAATCCAAAACACGCTTGGGAATTTCACAAAGACAAAGGCAACATATTTGGCGAACAATTAAAAGCCTACGCAGATTTAAGGCAATTCTTAATTGATAACGCTGAAAGAGTTACAGAAGACTATGAATTACTATTGAACGCACGTAGGGGGATAAGAAACGATGAATAGAGTAATAATAGACGGCATAGACGTAAGCAAATGCAAATATCTCACATCAGCAAATGGGTGCGATTGCACTGATACTACATCTTTTGAGTGCAATAGAGTCGATAGCTGTCTTTTTAAACAACTTGCAAGAGCAAAGGAAGAAATTGAAAAATGGAAACACCAAGCAGATTTAGGTAGTGATACAACAGATAGATTATCCAAAGAACTTGAAGATAAAACAAAAGAAAACGAAGAATTAAAAGCTCAAGTAAATGAATGGAAAGAAAATTGTAATAACAACTTTGAATTAGTTGCAATAAGGACAAAACTTTTAACTGATATTGCAATTAAGCTAGGTTTAAATACTGCAATTATTGAGCATAAAGATATATTTGAGAAGATTGACAAACTTCAATCTAAAGAGCAATTAAGCCTTGACCAATTGCAAGTAATCATAATGTTAAGAAAAGAACTTAGAAATTATGTTACAAACAAACAAAAAATTAGTTTCTGATGAGGAACTATTAGAATATAAACAATATCTTAAAGAAAAAATAAAACAGTATAAAAGCCAATTACTCAAAGTAAATAGAGTAATCAAGCAAAGAAATTTAAGCGAGGTGGAATAGATGATACCAGATTTAGCAAACAACGAACGCGTATATTTTATTCCATACACAACAGGTCGGAAAAGAGTTAGAATGGGGCGAATAGCTTCTGACAAAAGAGGTAAATTTATCAAATACGCAGGCATTTTTTGCGATAATGGCGAATGGTACATTTGCCGAGTTGAAGATATTAAAGATATGCGAATTATAGATAGGTTAAATACCATATTAATGGAGGTAAAATAAATGGATTGGTACAGTTTTGAATTTGATGTAAAAGTTCGTGTTGTAGCTACTAACGAACATGACATAGAACAAGATATAAGAGATATATTAACATCTAATGATTATGATATAGAAAGTATTCAATGCGTAAGTGCAGAAATTGATGATTAAAATAAAGGAGTAATTATGAAAACAGAACAAGAAATAAAAGAAAAATTAGAAGAAATGGAAAAGTACATTAATTCAGTTTCAAGACGAAGTATGTTACTTGAAAGTGAAAGAATATCTTATTGGGGTACATCAGGTGCTATACAAATACTTGAATGGGTACTGGAGGTAAACAATGCCAACAAATAGAGAAAAACTAGCAAAAATGACAAATGAAGAATTGGCAGAGTTCTTAAATATAGACGGCCTTTGCAACTTGTGCATTTACAATGATATAACTTGCGAAAATAAAGACTGTTACGAGGGAACTCTTAAATGGTTACAGAGTGAAGAAATAATGTTAAAAGTTACAGAAAGGAAAGAAAAATGAACGTAAAAGAAAAAATTATCAGCAAATTATTAATTGTATTAATTGAATTTGTAGGCAGAAATACCGACGGATTTTATTCATGTAGATTAAAAGAAATTGAACAAATAATTAATAATGCATAAAATTTACATAATAAATCTTATTGGTATATATCTAAAAGTCATAAAA
>CAVCIX010000083.1:0-7619 GCA_963602505.1 Anaerovoracaceae bacterium
GCGCTTTTCTTTATTTTTTATTATTTAGAAAATTAATGAACGTAAGTATTAATTTTGCTAATAATATCTTTTAGAACTGCATCTGCTTGAGCGTGAGGAACTTGGCAAGTACCAGCGTTTCTGTGTCCGCCACCACCGTGTTCAGCCATTAATTCTGCTACGTTCAATTGAGATGTTCTGTTTAGAACTGATTTACCAACCGCAAATACTGTTTTTGTGCCATCGTTACCCATGATTTTGTGGATAGAGATGTTGCATTGTGGGTATAGAGCGTAAATCATAAATCTATTACCAACGTGAATAGTGTCTTCGTCTTTATAATTAACAAGAACAACATTGTCGTGAACTGTTGAACAACGTTTTAGTTGTTTTACAAATTCTTCTTGTTCAAGTCTGTAGAAATCAACACGAGCCTTGATATCAGGTGCGTCAAGAATTTCTTCAATATCAGAAGTTGATTGAATAATATCAATAACGTATTTCATGAAATCAAAGTTTTTAAGTCTGAAACGGCTATCATATCTACCTAAACCAGTTCTTGGGTCAAGAAGATAATTTAGCATTAACCAACCTTTTGGATTTTTGATTTCGTCTTCTGTTACGTTTCCTGAATCAGCTTTATCAACTGCGTCAAGCATATCAGACCATTCTTTAGGGAACTTATCAGCGCCACCAAAGTATTCATAAATAACTCTTGTTGCTGATTTTGCAACAGGGTTAATGATGTGGTTTGATTTTCTATTGTATGCTCTTACGTCTTCTGAGAAGTGGTGATCGAATACGAAATGAGCATTTTCGTGGTATGGTAAATTTGTAATGATATCGTTGTCTGTCACTTCAATTTTACCGTCTTGAACATCTTTTGGGTGACAAAATTGAATTTCGTCAATAAGTCCAAATTTTTTCAATAGAGTTGCTGACATGATGCCATCTAAATCGGCACGAGTTAACAATTTGTACTTGTTCATTTTTAATCCTTTTCAATTACCGCTATTTTACAAATTTTGCAATAGAATCAGTGATGTCTGTTCCACCGTAAAGAACAACACCTTTAGCTAAAACTAAATCATAACCAGCTTTTTTTGATTCTGTTTGAATTGTTTTTGAAATTGATTTATCAATTTCTGCCAATTTTTTTGAATAATTTTTGTCGTTAGTATTTTTTACATAAGACAAATCGTTTTCATATTTTTTAACCAAAGCTTCTTTTTTTGCTTTATCTGTTTCTTTAGCAATATCAGCTTGAGCCTTGTTAATCATGTTTTTCATTTCTTCCATTTTTTTAGCTTGTTCAGCTTTTAAATTAGCAACTTGCTTAGAAGAAGTTACGACTTTTTGTACGTCAACAACTGCAACCTTGTAATTTGCAGGAACGTCAGACATTGCGAAGTTACTTGTGCTTAGACCAAGTATAAAAGCGAAAAGTGCGATGCCAATAAATTTTTTGTTCATTTATATCTCTCCTTTGTTTAAAGTCATTCTAATATAAAAAAACATAAAAGTCCAATATGTTAAATAGTTTAAGTGGGCAATAAAATAAATTTAATTGCTTAAATTTGGTAATTTGTTTATAAAGTCAGCAACTCCATTGTTATTAGAAGGTGCTTGAGGCACAGTTTGTTGTGGTTGTTGTTGAGTTGGTTGTTTTATAACTTTATTTAACACATTTTGAACCGCTTGTTGGGCTTGTTGTTGAGTGTTTTGAATTGGAGAAGTTGTTGTAGAAGTTGAGGTTGAGGTTGTAGTTTGCGTTGTATCAGCTTTTGGAGTAGCTAACCATTTGAAATATTTTACCGCACTTGCAGACTCAACAACCCCTTCAATTGCAGCTTTGAACTCTTTTGTATTACTTTGTGCAGGTGAAAGCTGAGGTAACAGTGTTAAATTTTCACCACTTGGACTTGTTGTCATTTGATTGATTAAAGATGAAGTTACTTGACCAATTTTTGGAATTGATGCAATTAAACTGTTAACTGAGAAATTACCGATAGGTCCAAGAACGTCAACAACTTCGTTTGACAATCTGCCTAGAATAATTAAGCTTGCGTAGTTGTTTAAGATGTTGTAACGACCTCGAATATACATACTCATTGCAGGTCCTGAGGTTTGAACTTTTTCTAAATTTGCCCAGCCGTTTGATAGGTGAACCACGCCCTTGATGTATTTGAAATCGCCAGTTTTCTTAACTTTTACTGCGCCAACTACCGCGCCCATAGTTGTTTTTAAAATATTATTTGCAAGAATGTTTTGGGCATATAACAAGTTTTCAAGTTTACCCAAGGTTCCCATTTGACCGTTTGAAACCAAGAAATTGATATCACCTCTTAAACTTTGGATTATTTGAACATCTGTTAGACCTCTTGCCGTGATGTTGTTTGCGTCAAAATCAAGCGAACCTTGCATTAGGTTTTTAATGCCAGTTGCCGCGTAAGTCGCTGTTAATGCCGCTAAATTTCTGCCTTGAAGATTTAATTTTGTACTTGAGTAAAGTAGGTTGTAATCAACGTTACCAACAATTTTTCCGCCATAAGCAATAGCGTCAATGTTGGTAATTTTGCATAAATTGTTGTATAAATTGAAGTTAGCGAAAACATTTGTAGCTATAAGTGTTCCAGATTGCAATCTGTCAATTTTTGATTTGCCGTTAACAATTGTAATTCCTGCGTTTGTCCCTGGAGCAATTTCACTTTGTGGAAGTTTTGCAATTGTTTGAAGCATTGTATCTGCGTTTAGGTTTGTTGCGTTAAATTCCATTGAGCGAATGTAAATGCCTTTGTTGAAGTTGCTATTCATTGTTGCAACTATGTTTAAGGTTGAATCTGCTACGTTTAATTGACTACAATAAAAATCTATAACGTTTTTTGTTGCGTTAACTGTCAAATTTTTACCGCTCACGTTTAGGGTTGGAATTCTAAGTGCGGGAATGTTTATCATACCTGTAATAACAGGGTTTGCAGTAGTTCCAGCGACATTTATATCACCTTTTATTTGAACTCTTGAACCTGCATATCCAGGAATTGAAATTGCAACTTGAGAAGGTATTGAGATGTTCAAGGAAGATATTTGTTGAACTTTTGATGACAAGTTGTTGATAAGCCCTTTTACTGCAAGAACTTTAGTTGAACCTGCAAGATTGTTGCTGAAATTATCACTCAATCCACGGTTGGTAGAAAGAGCATTTATACTGATATCATCAATTTTTAAAGCATTGTTTTCAATTTTTAGAGATGTGTTAATAAGCGAAGTCTTGCCGTTTAGTGAGTCAATATCAACGATTGAAAGATGGTTTGAATTGTTTGCTAAAATTTGTCCTTTTATGTATTGAACTTTGTCATTCCCAGTAATAAAAAAGGCTATAGGTAATCTTCCAGTTGCTTTGACTGTACTTCTAATACTCTTGTCCAGTGAGTTCCGTAAATCATTAGCTCCAAGTTTGCCTGCAACGGTTATGTCTATGTTGATTTTTGGACTGGCGTAATCAAAAATATATCCTAAAATCTCCAATCTTGAGTTGTTTAGGTTCACATAAACATTATCAAATTTTATATCTTTTTCGTTAAAGCTGATTTTAGAATTTGGAATAGAGAAAGTTGGCAAACCTTTTACTATTACTTTTAATCCAGTAATAGCGCCTACTCCATCTACTTTTGCTCCGTTTGTTACTGCTTCAAGTTTTGCATTTGACAAAATGACAGTAGCTTTATTTGGCTTATTATAAATGTTTAAATTGCTTAAAACTACGTCTATTTGCGGTTTTACCGTGTCTAACTTACCTTTTATTGTGCCGTTAAGAGTTACGATACCTGATTTTATGTTGTTTTCGTCTAATAATTTTATTTGACCAAGTGCCAAAATACCTGCTTTTACTGGGATTTTATCTGCAAGAATACTCAAATTGGCATAAGCATTTGAATTAATCGCCCCTTTTATAGAAATTGGTGCGCCGTTAAAGTTTGCAGATGCATTGTTTATGTCGATTTGGTTAGATGAAAAGTCAATGTTGGCGTTAATATTTTTTAGTGCAACGTTGAAAATATTGTAATAAATATTCGCATCGATAACTTTTAAATAACCGCTTGAATTGATTGTTTTAAAATCGCTTTTGATGTTGAAATTAGCATTTATTCTGCCGTTTGCCCTGATTCCGTTTATGTCATCTATTCCAAATAGTGGCAAAGTCGCATTCACAAGTGCAAAAATGCTTTCTAATTTCAATTTGTTACTTTGAACGCTCAAATCAATATTTTGATGTTTGCCATACTTGAAATAACCGTTAATCTTAGCTATATCTTCAATTCCTGTGCAAAGTTCAGAGTCTATTTTGATATCATTTCCGTTCATATCAAGGTTAATATAACTTTCTGGAAGTTGTGTTCCTTGAACTTGTGCGGATAATTTTGAAATATTTACTTTTCCGAAAGCTTTGATATCGTTAAAAGAACCGTCCAATTTGACTTTTGCAAGTACATTTGCGGTTAAATTTAGTTTGTATAAATTTTTGAATAAAGTTATTATGTTAACTCTTTCAGAAGATTCACTTTGAGTGGTTGAAGGTGCAAATTCAGGCATAACGTGAGATAGAAGGTCTAAGTCGTATTGAATTTGTTTTCTGTCATCAAGTGTAATTTCGCCAAGAGCCTTAAATCTGATTTTTTTGTTAAGTGTAAAATCGGAAACTTTGAAGTCTTCACCTTTTATTTTGTAAAATTTGTTTGTAGCGTTGTCAATAAAGGTTAGAGAATATTTTTTTGCCAAGATGTTTGGCATATTTTCTGAAAATTCAAAGCCATAAGGTAATGCAGTTGCGCCTTGTGTAGAATTTTCAGCATCGTTTGTTGGAATAAATTTTTCTATTGAAAAGGTTCCGTCGTTTTCAACTCCAAGTCTTGCTATTACTTTATCTAACGCGATTTTGTCAAGTTTGATTTTTTTGATTAGTAAATATGGAATAGACACGGTAACGTCTAAATTATCAATTTGACCAAATTTGTCGCCGTTTTTATAAAAAGAATTAATTTGACCAATTTTTAGCCCTGCGGATAAATTCCAAGAGGTTGAAACCTTGATGTTTTCAGCTTTTATGATTAATCCTTGGTTTGCATTGTCGTTATCTTTTAATTCATACGTGTAATCGTCCAACTTTACAAAAGCTGGCACTGCAAATAAAAAAGCTAAATAAACTACGGCAAATAAACTACATAATGTGATTAATGTTATTTTTAAAGCTTTCATTTTAAAAGTCCTTTATTTTTTCACCCTTGAAAAAACTTCTGTATTTATATCATCGTAGCTATTTGTAAAGAAATAAGCGCAAGATGCAACCATTGCTGCATTATCTGTGCAGAATTTCATTTCAGGAGCGTTAACTTTAATGCCGTCTTTTTCTAGTTCAAACATTTTTCTTCTAATTTCGCTATTCGCCGCAACACCACCTGCGATAACAGCTTGCGCATAGCCAGTTTCTTCAAGAGCTTTTCTAACTTTTTTCACTAAAGTTGAACTTACGCACTCTTGGAAAGACGCGCAAATGTCGTTTATAGGTAAGTCTTTGCCGTCAAAAGATTTAACCAATCGAAGAACTGCAGTTTTTAAACCGCTAAAGCTGAAGTTATATCCGTCAACTTTTGCCTCTGGAAGCTTGAAAGCGTCTTTGTTACCTTCTTTTGCTAGCTTATCTAATGTTGCACCCCCTGGGTAAGGAAGCCCCATAAGTCTTGCGACCTTGTCATAAGCTTCTCCTACTGCATCATCAATGGTTTCGCCCATAATAACTGTTTCGGAATTTGATTTTACATTAATTATTTGTGTATGTCCGCCACTTACTAATAACGCGATAAATGGAGGTTTTATATCTGTATTCAAGTAATTTGCGCTAATATGACCGTTTAAGTGGTTAATTCCGATAAAAGGTTTGTCGTAGATTAAAGCAAGCGTTTTTGCTGCATTTAAACCTACAAGTAAGCAACCAACCAACCCTGGACCTACTGTGCCAGCAAATGCGTCGATTTTGTCTGGTGTAAGGTTCGCTTGTTCAAAAGCCTCTTGAATAACGTAATTTATTGTTTCTAAATGCTCACGTGCTGCGACTTCTGGGATTACACCGCCGTATTTTTCGTGAGTTTTTATTTGAGATGCGACAACATTGGAAATAACCTCGCGTCCATTTTTAACAATTGCACAAGCTGTTTCATCGCAACTTGATTCAATTGCCATAATTATATTATCGTTTCCTTCACCGATTTTAACTTCTTTACCTGTAAAAAGACTTTTTTTATTCATATTTGTATTATAATACAAATATGAATTTTATAGATAAAGCAAAAATAAAAGTTATATCAGGTCGCGGTGGTAATGGTGTCGTGGCTTGGCGTCGTGAAAAATTTGTTGATAAAGGCGGTCCAGCAGGCGGTGACGGCGGTCGTGGTGGCGATATTTATTTGGTCGCAGATGAAAATTTATCAACACTTTTGGATTTTAAATATAAATCAGTTTTCAAAGCTCAAAGCGGTGAAAACGGTAGAATTAAAAATCAATTTGGCAAGGGTGGCGAGGATTTAAAAATTAAAGTTCCAACTGGTACTGTGGTTAAGGACTTAAAAACTGATAAAATTATTGGCGATTTAGTTGAAGACGGTCAAGAACTTCTTGTTGCAAAAGGCGGTCGTGGCGGTCGTGGAAATGCGAGATTTTGTACTCCTCAAAAACGCGCACCTCAATTCTGCGAACCAGGAGAACCTCCAATCGAAAGAGAATTATCTTTAGAGTTAAAATTAATCGCAGATGTTGGATTATTGGGTATGCCAAACGCAGGTAAATCAACATTTATCAGCGCAATTAGCTCAGCAAGACCGAAAATTGCTGATTATCCATTTACAACATTAGTTCCAAACTTGGGCGTTGTTAGAAAACCAACTGGTGACGGCTATGTTGTTGCTGACATTCCAGGGCTTATTGAAGGTGCGTCAGAAGGCGTTGGTTTAGGTCACGATTTCTTGCGTCACGTTGAAAGATGCCGTTTCTTAGTTCATATCGTGGATTTAACCCAAGAAAATCCAATGGAAAATTACGATAAAATTAACGATGAATTGGCAAAATATTCGGATAGATTGGCTAATTTATATCAAATCGTAGCGTTGAATAAAATTGACGCAATTGATGAAGAAACAAAAGAAAAATATTTTAAGGATTTCAAAGAAGTTGCCGATGATGTCTTCTTAATTTCCGCAGCAACTCACGAAAATGTTGATAAATTAACATATTTTATGGCTCAAAAGGTTGACGAAATCGAAAAACCAGTGTCAGATGTCGTGGTTGAAGAAGATACAGGCGCGTATGACAATGACGATAGCTCGTTTGAAATTATTAAAGTTGCAAAAGACGCATTTATCGTTATGGGTGGCAAGATTAAACGTTTGGCTGCCGTTACAGATGAAAGAAATCGCCAACAAATTTTGAGATTACAAAATATTTTGAAAGGTATGGGTGTGTTTGATGAACTTAGAAAACAAGGCATCAAAGACGGCGATACCGTTGTTATCGGACATCTTGAAATGGAATTCTATGACGATGAATATTAATTTTTAATTTATTATAAAAGATAGGCGCGGGTTGCAGAATGC
>CAVCIX010000084.1:0-7382 GCA_963602505.1 Anaerovoracaceae bacterium
TATGCTGAATTTATTGGGGCTATTCCTCCAGAAGAAATTGATAAAAATAGCGGTAATAAAGATTATTATTATGTAAATAAAGATAACCTTTATAATGAAAAAAGTTTAAAAAATGTATTACAAAAATCAAAACCACAAAGTAATATAAATCCGTCAGAAAATGATATTTTAAAGGCAGAAAGCTACCTTGTAAACTTCATTGACGGCGATATTATGAACAATGAAAAACATTTTCTATATGAACAATTAACAAAAAGTTCTGAATTAAGAAAAATGTTTAAAGAGTTTGAACATTTTGAACTAATTTCCACTGATTTAGCTCATACCGATGAAATTTTAAGCGATTCAGTGCTTGATGTTCTAGGTGCTCAACAAATATATAAAGATGATTTATCAGAAGGTGAATTTCCGACTGATATTGATTTAGATGAAATCGCAAACGCAACAGTTGCCGATTTTGTAGAAGATTTTATTGATGAAGAAAATAAGGATAATGATATGTTGGAAGACGAAAATATAATAGAGGGCGAATTTGAGGAATTACCTGAAGATACAGACAAAACAATGGAAGAACCAGGACATCTAGAAAAATTACCTTCTGATGAAGAGCTTGCAAGCTTTGCAGATTTTAATGAATTTGAAAGCCTAACTTCTGATGACGAAGATAACACAATTTCATTAGAAGACTTTGAACCTTTAGACAATCAAAGTAACGGATTTGAAGGTTTTGAAGGGCTTGAAGCAAACAATGATGAGCAACAAGAAGATTTATCCGAATTTAATCTTGAAGATTTAACTCCAACAGAAAATGAAAGCGTTCAAATTGACGATACAACTGTTTCTCCAAGTGAAATAAGCTTAGAGGATTTTAACGGTATCGACGATTTAAGCAACAATTTAGAAGATTTTTCAGAAATTAATCTTAATGAAATCAGCGAAGTTCAAGATTTGCCAGAACTTGAAGAATTGCAACCAACAGAAGATTTAACATCATTTGAAGAAGTAGCAGAGGAAATGCCTCAACTTGAAGAAATCACGGAAGAAGCTCCATTAGAAGAACCTTCTGAAACTATGGAGGAACCAAGTTCACTACTAGATGCAGTTCAACAAGAAGGAATGAACATTGACGGCGTTGAAAGCCTTGAGCAATTTGAAACACCAATTGATTTGACTCTTCCAGAGCTTGAACCTGATGCTGATTTACCAATGTTAGAACCAGTTGAAGAAATTGAAGAGTTACACGAAGAACCAGCAAGCGCAGAAACAGTTGCTGACGCTAATTCTGAGTTAACAAGCTTAGACGATATCGCTCAAGAGGTTAATTTCGATGAAGTTCCAGCAGAAGACTTAAATCTAGAAGAATTCCAAAATCTAGACGCTGACGCTTCAAACTCTGATATTGATTTATCAGAATTTAGTGATTTTACACAAGATTCAAATGAACAAACAGAAGTTCAAACTCCACAAGAAGAGCCTGCACCTGTAGAGCCTCAAGCATCTTCTGAACAACAAGAAGAGGACGATTTCAGCGGATTAGAAGAATTTACAATGGATATGGCAGCAGCCGTTGAACAAGCTAATCCACACATCAACAACCCTCAAATGGCAATGGAAAACAATCCTGAATTCAATTCATTTGACGATAATGCTGGATTTTCAATTGAACAACCTAGCGGAAGTATGGATTTCAACATTTTAGATTCAAATGAAGAAGCTCCTTCTTCACAACCTACAAATGACTCAAATCAAGCTTCTGATATTAATTTAGACGATTTTGATTTAGATTCACTTGATGATTTTGACGATGACAGTAGCCCTGCTCAAGCAGATGTTGCAAATAGTTCAAATATCGATTCAGAATTAGATAATTTAGTTAACGATAACGATTTCAATATTGATGATATCAACTTAGATGATTTTGACATCAACAATTCTGACATCAATCTTGACGATTTAGATGTAAATTTAGAAGACGAAAACAGCTTTGCTGGCGACCCTTCAACTTCTCTAAACGATATACCTGAACTTTCAGATGACAATAGTGGTATGTATTCACAAGATATGGGTACAATTCAACAACCGCAAGGTGAAATGTATAGCGATTTTACACCAAATCCAAACGAAGGCTATCCTGAACAAAATATGGGATATAATAACGAGCAATATAACCCTGATTTTTCATCAAATGACCAACAAACAATTGAACAGTTATATGATGACACTTCAGCAAATCAAATGCCAGGGGACGCTATTGACCAATCGTTTAATCAAAATAACGTAAACAATGCAATGCCAAAACAAGCTAAACCTAAGAAAACATCACCACTTCTTGGTATTTTATTGTTAGTACTTGTTTGCGCTTTAGGTTATATGAAAAAAGACTTTATTGTTGATAAATTCAATACAAACAAGGGTATTAATTATAACCAAGACCAAAACATGCCAATTGAAGGCGAAACTCAAGAAGACAAAGAAAACGAAAAACTTTTAAATGATAGTTCAACTCCAGACGCTGAACCTGATATGATGGATGAAAAGAAAGGTATCGGTGCAATTCCTGGTGAAGCTGGTGGTCCACAAGACGTTAAGAGCATGACTGAAAGCTTAAAACAAAAAGTTAAAATGCCTGAATCTATTTCAAACGCATTCCCTAAAACACCAGAGCCATTAAGTTCTAGCAATTTAAAACGTTTATATTGGGAAATTCCACAAGATTTAACATACAACGAAGCGATTGTTAATTACCTAAAAATCGCAGGTAGAGCAATGAAATTCTCTATTCAATCAGACTTGTTAAATGCGACAGAACTACCATATTCAAACAAAATGATAGTTGATATTCAAATCAACAAATCTGGTGAAATCGGAGATATAACAACGACCGTTTCAAGTGGTTCAAAACAAATCGATTCAATCGTGTTACAAAGTGTTAAGGCGGCTCTAAAATACGTAAAAGCGCCAACTGCCGAATTTAAGAACGATTCTTACAATTTTTCACTTATTATAAATTTCTAAGTTGTGTTATGATATAAGTGTTAGTTAGTTAGCAGATTTTTGATGAAAGTTTAAAAATTGGAATTAGCGCAAGAACACTTAGACTTAATCAAACAAATAATAAAGTCTGACAAAAAATATCAAGGTAACGAAGATTTATTTGAAGACTTTTTTAATGAAACTTGTAAACGTTCATTGTCGATAGTAGAAACGATGGACGATAGTGATGTGCTTGAGTCTTATTTGAGAAAAATTGCCTCAACGGCTATTGTTGTTGTGTTAAAAAACATGGGCAGAGTGAGAAGATCTCATCAAGGTTATGTTTCAAACAAAGACAAGGAAGTAACCAGTGTAGAGATGAAGGAAACTGCTTTTTCAGGCAATTATGACACTAATTACAATTTTATTACCATCAATCCAACTCCAGAAGAAATTGTTATAAACAAGGAACAACTTCAATCTGTTTACGATTCGGTTGTAATTGCGCACAGCCAAAACGTAGCAAAACAATATCTTCAAATTTATGAACTACGATACGTGGAAGGGAAGAAACAAGCTGAGATTGCAAGAGAAATGAACATTTCACAATCTCAAGTATCAAAAAGACTGTTTGAACTAATGGATGCAGTAAAAAAATCTCTTAACTAACGAGATAAAACGGTAAATTATGATTTGTCCAAGATGTAAAAAACAAATACCTAATGAAGCCATCAATTGTCCACATTGCAATATCAAAATTGGGACAAGATGCAAACATTGTGGTGCTTATAATTTAATTTACAACAAATCATGCGTAGAATGTGGCACAGAATTGGTTAAATTCTGCCCAAAATGTAAGTCTGCGAATTTTCCAAATGCTTCTATTTGTAGAAAATGCGGACATTCCTTCAAAAAATCAGCAAAAAACAATTTAACTAACAACTCAAAACTTACCCCACCAAGACAGTTTGTACTGCCTGAAATTTCAAAAAAACAACCAAGACGCAAAAAAGCGCTAACTAATTCTGTTATTCAGGAAACAAAAAATGTACAAAGAAGTTCTATTATAAACGTTAGCAAGCAACCAAATTATTCAAAACTTGAAGGTGGTCCTTTGGCGCCTGAAAAGGAATTATTGAAGAATTACGACCACATGCTTTCAAAACGAACTTCTACAAAAAAAGTATCAAATTCAACAAAACAACTAACTAACAAAAAAAGAACAAAAGTTGTTAAGAAGAAGGTTCAATCAACCGAAAACGAAGCTTTGCAAATGCAATTAAATACGCTTCAAGCACAATTGAGCGGACTTCAACAACAACTTAACGTTTTGCCTCAACAATTGAACGCAATGAACATGACGCCTCCGCCTCAAGTTCAAGAACCTCAATCTGTGCAAGAGCAAACTCAACCAGACAATACGGAAATTATTGCAGAAAAACCAAAATCAAATCAAAAGAGCGTATTGCCAAAATCGTCTAAAAACGAAATTAAAAAGCCGTCAATGCACAACAATTCTGCAATAAAAAACAAAACACCAAAAGGAATTTTACCGCTAAAATCTAATATTTTACCAAACAGAAGAAACGTGATTCCTAATCCGAGAAAGGTGCAACAACCTAAAAATATTCTGTCAGAAGCTGCAAGCAGACATTTTAAAATAACTGAACCAAGACCTGAGGTAACAGTTCCAATCAAACCTGCTCAAAATAATGGAAGTTTTGAATATTCACCAAATTTATTCACACAACAAAGTGCTAAAAATATTTTGGTTAATACCTTGCTAAACACTTCTGTTAGCATTATTTCCTTGAGTGGTGCAAGCGGAATCGGTAAAAATATTGTTTTACGCGCAACAATCGAAGAATTAAAAGAAAATCAGTTCGTATGGCTTATTGGTAAATGTACTCCGCTAAGTCAAATCACGCCTTGCGGTCTATTCCAAGACATTCTTTTAACCTTCTTTAACGTGCCAAACTTCTGTGTTAACACTCAAAAATTAAGAAAAGATTCAATAAAATTCTTTAAAACTGAATTTTCAAACCTAAAATACGACGAAATTGATGATTTAATCAACTTCTTGTATCCTGAAAAATCTGCTTACTATGAAACTATTTTCAAAAATAAACAAAGAACCTTCTCTATTTTGAGAAAAGTTTTTGACACTATTTCATCAAGAATGCAAACAGTTTTCGTATTTGATAACTTTGAACACATTGACAATATGTCTTATGAGTTCTTGAAAACACTTATCCACGCGCAAACTGGCTTACAAAATACAAAATTTATACTAACTTACAACGAACCAAAATCTGCAAAAACTTATCTTTATGATAAGTCGCTAACTGACAATTCTTACGCCGATGTATCGCTAATTTCGTTCAATGATAGCCAAACTGATACATTTATTAATCAGTATAACCCACTATTTGTCGGGACTTCTCAATCTTTAAGAGAAACTATCCACAAGCAAACTGGAGGAAATCCTGCTTACATTGAGCAAATTTTAAACTTGGTAACTGATTCAAGCAGAAACTATATCTCCTTCTCGTTACCAGATTCTTTTGAAGCGGTCGTAAAACGTAGATTAGAAATTCTAAAACAAGAAAACTCAATGGTTTACGAACTATTGATTGCAGCTTCAGTTTTAGGTTTGAAATTCTATCCAGTTGTACTTAACCAATTATTCAAAATTGACGATAAAGCGTTTGTTGAACTATTCTCAAGCTTATTAGATTTGAACTACATCACACCAGTTAACGAATCTGCTTATGAATTTAAAAGCACACTATTGTGGAAAACAATTTTAGAAATCGGAAGAAAAGATAGAAACTTTATGAACATCAACGAAAAATTGTTCGTAATTTTATCAGGATTTACTTTATCTTCTCACTCGTCTTTAGCTTTAATTGCAACAAACTTGAACGAAAACCTAAGCGCACTAAACGCTTGGTCAGAAGTTGTTAGACAAACTGCTGCAATTGGTGATGAAAATATCTATATTATGGCTCAAAAGTACTCTCTAGTGCTTGTAAAAAAACTGCAAGGACTAAATAGTTCGCTAATTAAAAATAATATTTATGAAAGACTTGGCAAAATAATGTCGTTCAACAATCCGAAGGCAGCTATTGAATACTTGCCAAAAGTTATTGAACATGTTCGCAGATTAGAAGATAATTTAAAAGAATTTGAATTAACAGGCTACTTAACTCAATGTTGCCACAAGGTTGGTAACCACTTTGGAGTAATTGAATGCGTTGATAATGCAGTTGCAAACATTGACCCAAGTTATGACCTAGAAATTGCAATGGTGAAATCTAGAAAACTAGAATCACTACTTACAATTGGTAATTTTGGCGAGGTCGTAGAATTAATAGATACTGAGCTTTTGCCTGCATTTGAAAGAAATTTAGATACAACTAGACAACACAAAAATATCAAAATTGAAGATTTGTTTGAAACTTGGCTTCAAACATACTTAATTTTGGCAAATGCACTTGTTCTACAAGGTGATAACCGTTCAATCGGTGTTGTAAGCACAATTTTTGAAATCATTGAAAAAAATCACATAAACAATGATTTATATATCTGCAAAACTAAATTAACACTTGCATTAGCAAATACATTGAAGGGCGACATCAAGGAATCTGAACAAATTCTTGAAGAAACGCTAAAACAATACAAAAACAACGATATTATGGACGCGCAAGCAATTACGACTTGGAATTTAATCAGCGTACTTAATAGCATAATGCGCAACCAACTTGACGGAATTCAAGACGAATTGTTCCAAATCGTAACCTTCGTAAACAACAATAACGATATCTTTAGTAAAAATATCTTGAAATTGTTACTAGGTAAAGTTCTTAAAGAAAAGGGCAAGTTCAAACAAGCCCTTGCAATTTACTCAGAACAAGTTTCTCATTTTGCAACAGAAAAGAACGCTTTGGGCGTATTGATATCTTGGTACTTCATTTCAGAAGTTACTTTGTTAACTGCTGGACCAGAAAAATCGCTTGAATATTCATTAAAAGCTCTTGATATTGCTCAAAGTCCAAAAATTCAAAACTTCTACTTCATCACTCAATTTAATAAAATTATTGGTGAAGCATATTTAGCATTACAAGACTACGATTCAGCAAAAGCATACATTGAAAGTGCTATTGGCATCGCTCGCCAATTTGACTTGCTTGATATCTTATCTGAATTGTACTTCTTATACGGCAAATACTTACAAGAATTATCAACTATCAAATCTGATTCTCAACGTGATTATGCAGTAAGCGCGTTCAAAATGTACGACAAAGCCGTAAATCTTGCTCAAAACTTACACAATGGCTTGCTTGTAAGCACAGTAATGGCTGCAAATACAGAATTACGACGTTATTGCCAAAAGAATGGAATAATTA
>CAVCIX010000085.1:0-7312 GCA_963602505.1 Anaerovoracaceae bacterium
TCTCGTTATTGCTGGTGAAGCTCTTAACTCACCGTTGCACCATCGCCTGTGATATGAAATCCATCGGCAGTCTTATGTTCTTTATAAGCCTAAAATCTTATAAGCGGAGCATATTCATTTCTGTGGCACTATCCACCGGCTCACGCCGTCCAGAGTTTCTCTGGCAGTCTGTCCTTGAATGCACGGACTTTCCTCACATTTCTGCGCGATTATCCGATTACTCTGTGTTTAAATTCTACCATGAAAACTTTATTTATGGTATGTTTCGCCCTTAATAATTTTGAAAGCTCTGTAAATTTGTTCTACAAGAATTAGTCTTGCAAAGTTGTGCAAGAAGGTCATTTTTGACAAGCTCAATTTGTAATCTGCACGTTCTGAAACCTTTTGAGATAATCCGTGTGATGAACCGATTACAAAGACTAATTCGTTTACGCCAGAATTAATAATTTCGTTCAATTCATGAGCAAAGTCTTCTGAAGATAACATTTTTCCGCCAATTTCAAGTGTTATAACAAAAGACGAAGGTTTGATGTAATCTAATATTTTATCTGCTTCTAAATCAAGAGTTCTTTGAATAAGGTTTTCGTCTTTAACTTCAATTGGCTTAATTTCAGAAACCTCAACACTGGCGTATGGCGCAATTCTTTTTAAAAATTCGTCAATACCTTCTTTTAAATATGGCTCATTAACCTTGCCTAATGCGATAATTTTAATTTTCATTGTTTAAATAAATAGTTTGCGAAGGGAACGCAAAATCTATTCCTTCCTGTCTGTATTGTTTAATAACTTCTATAAGAATATTTTCTCTAATTCTGCGTAAATTGTCAACATCGCCGTATTTGATATATGCGGTCATTTGAATATCAATAGAACTAGAATTTAGTTGTTTTAGGTAAACAGAACTGCCTGAAATTTCAGAGTTACCGCTTAAAATAGTTTTCAAAATATCAATTGCGCGTTGAATTTTTTCATCGCTTGTATCGTAAGTAATTCCGATAGTTTCGTTAATTCTTCTTTCTGTTGTGGCAGAAACGTTAACTACAACTGCGTTTGCCACTAAGTTATTCGGATAAGTGATGATTGAGTTGTCAAGCGTTCTAATTTTTGTAGAACGAAGATTGATGTCAATAACGGTACCTTCAACGCCGTCGATAATGATATAGTCACCAAGGTCGAAGATTTTGTCATAAAGAACTGCGAACGAACCGAAGATGTTTGAGATAGTTTCTTTAGCTGCGAAGCTGACTGCCATACCTATGATACCAAAACCTGCGATAAGAGAGGTCATTGAATATCCGTGGGCTTGCATTACTGATGCTGCGATTATTGATAGAACTAATACCTTGATTATTCTGTTTAATATAGGGCAAAAACTTAGTAATCTTGCGCTATCTCCGCCATGATTTTTCCTGATGTTAATTCTGATTTTTTTATCAAAAAAGTCAATCAATTTAATAGCAATGACTATGACTGCAAAAATTACGATTAGTTCAATAATACCGTTGATGTGAAGTTTTAACAAATCCATATTTTATCCTTTTTGTTTTATTTTAGCATGAATAAATTTAATATTGATTTTTTGAGTGATTTATAATAATATAAATATATAAGTTAAATATATTTGCGGAAGTAACTCCACGGTGAAGCTTGATGAACCGAAGTCAGATTAAAGCCATTGAGTTACAAAGCATGAATGACAATTGAATAGTTTTGCGGAAGTAACTCAATGGCTAGAGTCCCTGCCTTCCAAGCAGGTTGTTGCGAGTTCGAGTCTCGTCTTCCGCTCCATTTAAAAGACTTACGTGAGTAGGTCTTTTTATTTTAGGACGACAGAGAGGAGAACTCCTTTTGAGTTCGGCGCGAACGAGCTGAGGCTGGAAAGTTTTGTTGTTGTGATGTAATCACACAAACAAAACTTGGAATTGCCGTTACACGCGAGTGAGCAAGAAAGTCTTGTCTTCCGCTCCATTAAAAATAAGGCTATAATAAGTCTTATTTTTTTATACATAATTTTATCTATTCTCTATATTGATCCTTTGGTCTATAAATTCTGAAAAATTTTTAATCTATTGATTGATGTCGTTTTGCTAAAAAAAATATACACTAATAATGTCAAAAGACAGACATCAAAATGATGTGTTAATTAGATACGTAAAAAGGGGTGGAATAGTGAGACGCTTACTTACAGCATTATTTATTTTAACAGTAATTACATTATCTGCAAATGCTGCAACTACTAAAGAAAATATTTTGAACTCAATTCAAATTGATTCTTTGAAGGATACATATAGTATTACTTTAAATACTATGAGCGAAGTTGATGTTAAACGTACTATTCAATCTCAAGATAACATGATTTTGACAATCAAAAATATCAAACCTTCAAAATCATTGAACACTGTTTATAAAAATGCAGCAGAAGTTGATAGCGTTATGGTAGAACCTGTTGGCGATAAAGACCTAAACATTTCTATCCAAGCTAAAAATATTTCAAATTCTGCTATAACAGTTGAGGCAGAAGAAACAGAACTTCAAGCTTTAAATAACAAATCAGTAATCAAACCTAAAAAACAAAAGAAAGAAAAAGGTGAATCAATTACTTTGTCTGCACCAATGGATAGCTATATGCCAGTTTACGACGAAGAAATTGACGAAGAAGATGAAATGTCAGGCATGGGTGTTGCTACTGGATTTTTAGCAAAAGTTAAAGAAATTTTATCTCAAGGTAATACTTCAAACATCATAACTACTGGTTTAATCGGTTTGATTTTATTCTGTGGTATTAAATTATTCAAAAAAGAAGAGCCTGAAACAGCAATTGGTTTGGCTCAAAGTCTAAAAGAAAGAGAAATCAATTTGTACAAAGACTTGTCAATGAGACGTCAAGTTGCAGGACCTATGTCTTTAGAACGACCTGTGTCTACATTGTCAATGGCAAATCAACAACCAATTGCTAATCAGTCTAAACCATCTATAAACGCAAATGCAGGTTATGGCATGAGAGCTTATCAAGCAAGCAACAAAAATCCGTACATGACAACAGATATTATGATGAAGAAAGCAGTTTCTCCTTCACAAGTTGCTCAAGCTCAAGTAAAACCTCAACCAGCACAACCTAGAACAATGTCAACAGTTGGCTCAAGAGTTAACGTGAACATGAATAGACCTATTCAAAATTCAGTAAATACAGTTGCAAAGGCATCAAACATTGATAGCATGAAATTTTTAGAATCGATGACCAAAATTTATGAAAAAAATGGTCGCGCAGACTTGGCGCAGGGGATTAAAGCAGGGATGCTTAAAGCTAAATCAAACGTATAGGACAAAATAGATAAATCTAATAAACACATGACAACATTAACACATAGGGACCAAGGTCCCTTTTTTATTATGTAAAATAATTGTAACGAAATGTTAAATTAAGCTCAAATTCACTAAAGTTCATGTTCTTGAGTGTCGATATATAAATTGTAGGAAAAGTGTAACGTAATGAAAAGGTCGTGAACTATGAGTAATCCTTTTGACGCAGCAAAATCAGAATTAAAAGCTATGAAGGCTGAAGGTAGATATACTTCTTCGTTTGAATCTACAAGTCGAATGCTTGGTAGTGTTGACAAAGAATATGGAGATTCTATTTTTATGAATAGAGTTGACGAGCTTGCTAAAAACGGCAAGAATGAAATGTTGGCTGAAATTAAAAGACAACAAAAGAAAGAAGCTTTAAAGACTACCTTGTCAACAGTTGGTTCAATCTTTGGTGCACTTGCATCTACTGCAATGTCTACTAGAGCAATTTCTGGTACAACAAAAAATATTTCAACTTCGCAAAAAGTAGATTATACAAACTTTACTGATACTCAACTTGTTTCAGAATTACAATCTGTTCAAGCTGATATTAGCAAGTATGATGCGGCAGCTTTAAATGCAAAAAATGCTTACGATACTGCAAAAGGTAAAAAAGAAGAAGCAGAAAATGCAATTAATGGTGAAAGCGGTACTCAAGCAACAGTTGATAAATACAATCAAAAACAAGATGCTCACAGTTTGAAAATAACTGAATTAAAAGGTGATATTAAAACTTCAGAAGGTGTAATTTCTGGATACAAACAAGATATAAAAAATCTTCAAGAATACACAACTGATGAAAGTGGAAACAAAGTTAAAAATCCAAACTACGATACGCAAAAAGCAGAATTAGAAAGAAAAATTCAAGAAGAACAAGATAAAATAGACAAGATTAACAACGAAACAATTCCAGCAGAAGAGGCTGCATACAAGCAAGAAAGAACAGACGCGATTAACGCAAATAACAATCAACAAGCGATAGTTAAAGATTCAGAAGAAGAAATGAATAAACAACTTCGACTACAAAGAGCAAATGAACAACAAGCTTCTGATGCTAGAAAACAAGAATCTCAGATAGAAGCTGAACAAGAAGAAAGAAAAACAAACAAAAAAGATAACGATAAAAAATAAAAATTATTAATTAAAAAGGCGCCGAGATTGAAAATCTCGGCGCCTCTTTCTTATGTTACAAAATATTAACAAAAATCCTAATAATATTAAAGTTTCATGTTTTTTATTCCGACATGCATAATGTGTAAGTAGTGAATATAGGTAAAGGAGTAGCGATATGACAAATGGTATTTCAAGTAATGATGGCGCATGGAGAAAAATAGCAATTGATGCTATGAGTGATGCGGATAGAGCAAAAAGTGCAAATATTGGTTCAGATATGAACTCAATGATAGATAGAGCTTTAGAAAGAGCTGATGAAATTCAAAGAGATGTTGACGATGCAGTTGCAGAAGCAGAAGATGCAGCAAAACCAACCGCTTTGGATTACGTTAATACAACATTAGAAGGCTTGGCAGGTATTGCTAAAGCGTTTGCTAGTGTTGGAGGTACAGCAGGTTATTCTAATAAAGATGGCGCAGTAGATACATCTGGTCAATCTCAAGTTCAAATGACTTTGGATAGTGCAATTAAAAATTATAATGAAAAAAATCCAGCTACAATTACTGCTTTGCAATCAGCAGTAGATGCGGCAACTGCTAGACAAGCTGAAATTAATAAAGATTTACCAGAATTAGAAAAGAAATATGAAGACTTTAAAAATACTGATGACAAAGCTCAATACTTTAAAGACCAAACAACAGAAGCATTAACTGCTAATGCAAAGATTGTTGATGAACAAAATGGTATTATTAAAGCAAATGAAACTATTGAAAATCAATTATCAGATAAAAACCTTGCTTTAACATCTCAAAAAGCTGATGTTCAAAAAGGTACAGAAACTGCTGAAGCTTCAAAATCAGAAGCTACTGAACAAAAAGGCTTAATGCAAGCTCAAATTACTGATATTAATGGTCAAGAAGTTACTGTTAAAGAAACTCAAGAAGGAGCTATTCAATCATACCAAGATGCTCAAGCAGATGTAAGCAAGTATTCAGGTGAAGTTAAAGACTTAAATTCTCAAAAAGGCACTTTAGAAGGTGAATTGAGTACTATTCAGAACGATACAACAACTTACGTAAAAACTGTAACAGAAACTGATTCTAATGGTAATACAACTACAAAAACAGTACCTGATGAACAAAAGAGAAGTGCAGCAATTACTGCAAAAAAAGCAGAAATAAACGAAGTTAAAGGTAAAATTACAACTGCTGAAGCAAATAAAAAAGCTGCTGAAGAAAGAGCAAATGAAGCTGCTGAACAAATTCAAGTAGGCGACCAAACTTTGGCTCAATTGGCAACTCAAAAATCAGAAGCAGTTCAAGCAAGAGATAATGCGATTGCAGGTATTCAACAAGCAGTTGACAACATCACTGCATTAAAAGAAAAAGATGCAACTTTAACAGATAATATCCAAAATATTTCTACAAACTTGAAAAATCTTGGTACAGAAAGTGCAAATGCTCAATCTGCGGTTGAACTTGTAACTTCTGCAAACAAAGATATTAATGAAATGCAATTGGATTCTAAAAAGGTTGCAGAAACTGCAAAACAAACTAAGAAAGAATTAGAAGCAAATATTAAATCTTTACAAACAGAAAAGAAAGCTTTAGATAAATCGTTAGAAAAGGCTAACAAAAAACTATCAAGTGCACCTAAAGCAGATGATAAAGCTGATGATACAAAAGGTAAAGATGGTGCAACTCCTGCAACAGGTGGAGCAACAGAAGCTTCAAGTACAGATATGGCTAGCAAATACTTACAAGACAAGAGATTTGAAAGTATGGGCTATAAAGCAAACAACGACGGCACATACTCTAAAGACGGCAAAACTTATATTGTAGTTGGCAATAGATTACAAGAAGCAATGTTCTCATTGAAAAAACCTGAAATGCCTAGATTCTCTTTTGTTAAAGATTACAAACCAACAGTTGAAGCAACAACTAATGAAGAATAATCAATAATCAATAATTACAACTAAAAAAATCCCTTGGTTCATAACCAAGGGATTTTTATTTATATCTTTAAGTTACACGCAGTAATTATTTTTCATAAAGAACAAATCTTGCAGCATATCCGTTAGGCATTAATTGTTGACCTTTGAAGATTACTGAATATTGGTCTGAAATGTATGCATTTTCTTCATCACATGCTTTCTTACCTGATGCTAAAGTGTCATCTGCATCAACTGCATCGCTTGAGCCTGCTGCAGCATCCCAGTTACAGTGAGATAATTTGTTTGGATTTTTCAAACCGTTAACATCGATGATAGCGTTACATTCTTTTTCTCTTAATTTACCAGTGTTTGTACATTTTTCAGCATCTTTACTGTATGACAATACCATACCATCGCTGAAGAACATTGTGTAGTTGTCTTTAACACCTTCACCAAACATTTTTTCTGCTTCGTCATAATTGGTGTCATCAATACCTACTGTTTTTACAACGTGCATTCTTTTTGAAAGAATTGTGTAAATAGAATCAGCGTCTTTACCAGCTTCTGCATCACCAAAGTCAACGTAATCAAGTGCAACTGACATTGTTACTGCTTGGTTAATTACTGATAAGATTTTTTTGAAAGCTGTTTTAAATTCAGCTTTACCTGTGTTTGACATTAATGTCGGAATTGTCATAGCAGCAACTACACCGATGATACCAAGTGTAATCAAAACTTCTGCTAATGTGAAACCTGCGTGTTTTCTCATAGTTTTTGCCTTTCTTTTATTAATTTTCCTTATTATTTTTAAAATAATTATACTTATGTCGTTTATCGTAGCAGATTAAAATAACCAAGTCAAGCATTTTTACATAAAAATACTGCATTTTTATTAAAATCAATCAGATAACGTACTAATAT
>CAVCIX010000086.1:0-6978 GCA_963602505.1 Anaerovoracaceae bacterium
CACAATTGGATTCTTTTTGGATTGCTTCACATACGTTCGCAATGACAATAGAGTCGACTCACAAGTTGCGTCATCCCGCATAAACGAAGTGCATTGCGGGATCTTTGAAATAATAAAAAGATACCGCAACAAGTGCGGTATGACATATTTGAATAAAACAATTGCCTTTACTCTTGCCGAAACCCTTGTTGTAATGGGCATTATCGGTGTGGTTGCGGCGCTTACTATTCCGAACTTGAACCAATCAACAGGTGACCGCGAAAAAGTTGCAAAAGTTAAGAAAATATATGCAAACCTAGAGGATGCCTACGGCAGAGCAACTGCCGTTTATGGACCTTTAGAAGAGTGGTTTGTTAATGACAATAAAGATAGTAAATCAACAACAAATCGTTTTGCGGATAGAATGACTGAGTTTATGAAAATATCTAAAGATTGCGGTTCTGAACCAAAAGGTTGTTTTGCCGAAGAGTATAAAGATTTAAGATATAATTATACTTCTAAAATTAGTGATATGTGGAGTGAATATACTCAAAGATATTTTTTATTAGCAGATGGTACTGGAGTTTTTTTTCAATGTTTTACTGATACTGCATTCATTGAATGTTCATCAATTGTAGATTTAGATGGTCCTAAAGGAAGTAATACTTGGGGTAAAGATATGTTTTTATTTTTAAGTACCGATGAATTAGGTCAATTTTATTTTATAGGTGCAGAGGATGTTGATAAAGACCCTGATTATGTAGTTCGCAATTGTTGTGATGGTGGAGGAAAATCTTGTGCTTATTGGATTGTTCAAACAGGAAATATGGACTATTTAAAGGCTGACGCAAATTGTAAATGTCCTAATGGTACAAAACTTTCTTTTGAAAATCCAACTTGCAAGTAATATAAAAAATACCGCAAAAATAAGATTTTTGCGGTATTTTTATGTCTTATTTCTAAAATCTACTAGTTTAGCGCTTCTAGGGCGGCGATTTTCATTATTTGCGTATCAGGTTTTTTATCTGTCCAAATTTCAAGTGATTTTGCGCCTTGATAAATCAGCATATCTAGTCCGTTTACGGTCTTTAATCCAAATTTTTCTGCATTTTGAAGCAAAAGTGTTTTTGTTGGATTATAGATTACGTCGTAAACGATTGCGCTTTTATCTAGTTTTTCTAAATCTAGGATTGAAATTGGCATTTGGTCCATTGAATTTCCACGCATACCAACAGGTGTGCAGTTTACCAAAATCGCCAAGTCTGATAAATCTCTAAGCATTTGAATTTGGTAGTTATTGAACTTAATTTCAGGGAATGCTTGACGCATAGAGTTAATCATTTCTGCGGAGTTGATAATGTTTCTTGAGAAATAATTAATTTCTTTTATGCCAGCTTGAATAAGTCCGACCGTTGCAGCTCTTGAAGCTCCGCCAGTTCCTAGTACGCCTGCTTTTTTACCGTTTAAGTCAGCATTTTTAGGTAATGCAGCCCAAAAACCGTAGATATCAGTATTATAGCCTTTAAAGCTTTTGTCTGGCATTATTTTTACTGTATTGGCGCAACCTGCGATGTTTGCAGTTTCGTCAAATTCGTTTAAAAATAACGAAATAGGCACTTTCAATGGTATTGTAACGTTAAAACCGTTATAATCATTGATTTTTAAATATTTAATTCTTTCAATTAGCGTATCTGGTGGAGTTTCCATAATTTCGTAAGTTCCTGCCTCGCCAATTGATTCAAATCCTGCTTTTTGGATTACCGCAGAAAGAGAGTGACCCAAGGGATATCCGATTAGTCCTAGTTTATACATTTTCTTCAACCTCCTTTGAGTATTTACATGTTTTAGATGAACATTCTAGGAATGTTCCTTTTTTAAGTACTTTTTTAACTAGTAGCGAACCACAGTCAGGGCATTTTTCTCCTGTTGGTTCGTTCCAAAGTACGAAGTCGCAATCAGGATATTTGTTACATCCATAGAAAATTTTTCCGTACTTTGATTTACGTTGAACAATCTCGCCGTTGCCACATTTTGGACAAGTTACACCAGTTGAAACGATTATTCTTTTACGGTTTTTACATTCTGTGCATTCCATATATTTGCCGTATGGTCCGATTTTGTAAATCATATCAGAACCACATTTTTCACATTTTTCTTCACAAACTTCAGGTTCTGCGGTATCTTCAGGTTTAGCGTTAAGTGGCATCATTGTTTTACACTCAGGGTAGCCAGAGCAACCTAGGAATTGTGAGCCAAATCTGCTTGTGCGAACAACCATTTTCTTTCCGCAATTAGGGCATGTAACGTCGCTTTCAATGCTAATTCGTTCCATGTTTTGTTTTGCGTCGGCAACTGTTTTTACAAATGGTTCATAGAAATCCTTTAAAACTTTGTCTGAAGTTGCTTTCTTTTCTGCAATTTCATCAAGTTTAGTTTCCATGCCAGCCGTAAAATCGTAGTCCATAATGTTTTTAAAATGTTCTACCAATTGTTTTGAAACGGTTCTGCCTAAAAGTGTTGGTGCTAGAGCTTTTTCAATCTTTTCAACGTAGCCTTTTGTTTGAATTTTAGTAATAATTGGCGCGTAAGTTGAAGGACGTCCAATTCCGTGTTCTTCAAGCGCTTTAACTAAAGAAGCTTCGCTATATCTTGGAGGTGGTTGCGTAAAATGTTGTTTAGGGTTAACCTTTTTACATTTTAGAACATCGCCTTTTTTCATTTCTGGAATAGATTTTTTAGCGCTTTCTTCGTCTTCTGAATAAAGTTTTAAGAAGCCGTCAAATATAACTGAGCTTGTACCTGCTTTAAACGTATAGTCGCCAGCGTTGATATCAATTGAAGTATTTGAAATAGATGCGTTTTGCATTTGAGATGACATAAATCTATCCCAAATTAGCTTGTACAAGCGATATTGTTCGTTTGTTAGGTGAGCTTTTAAGCTTTGTGGTGTGCGTTCAGGATAAGACGGTCTAATTGCTTCGTGCGCATCTTGAACGTTCTTTTTGCCAGCTTTTACGTAATTATTCGGAGTGCTTGGGTAATACTTTTCTCCGTAATTGTTTACGATAAATTCCTTAGCGGAAGCTTGAGCGTCGTCAGAAATACGAACAGAATCGGTTCTCATGTAAGTGATAAGACCGACTGCACCGTCTGAACCTAAATCAATACCTTCATAAAGTTTTTGAGCGATTTGCATTGTTTTTGCAACGCCATAGCCTAATTTTGAAGAAGCTTCACGTTGTAGAGTTGAGGTTATAAACGGAGGTGAAGGTTTTCTCGTTGTTTCTCTGTTTGTAATCTTATCTACAACAAACTCTGTTGATTTATCGTTTAGATATTCAACAATTTTGTTTGATTCTTCTTCGTTTTTAATTTCGATTTTTTTATCTTTATATTTTTGCAATTCAGCTTCAAATGTAGCTTTTTCTTTTGATAAATCAGCCGAAATTGTCCAATATTCAACTGGTTTGAAGGCTTCAATTTCGTCTTCGCGTTCGCAAATCATACGCAAAGCAACAGATTGAACTCTACCTGCTGAAAGGTGGTTATTTCTTAGCTTTTCCCATAAAACAGGGCTAATTTTGTAACCTACAAGTCTATCTAAGATTTGACGTGTTTGTTGTGCTTTTACTTTGTCTAAATCGATTTGTCTTGGGTTCTCAACTGCATGCTTAACGGCTTTTGGAGTGATTTCGTTAAACTCAATTCTCTGAATTTTATCGTCATCAACCTTCAAAACTTGGCGAACATGCCATGCAATAGCTTCCCCTTCGCGGTCGGGGTCGGATGCTAGGTAAACCTTTGCACATTTTTTCGCAATTTCGTTTAGCTTATCAACAACTTTTTTCTTTTCAGGAATAATTACAAAACTTGGTTCAAAGTTTTTTGCAACGTCAAAGCCCAAAACATTCTTCGGAAAATCTCTGATGTGTCCAAAACTTGCTTCAATAGTGTAGTTATCACCTAAAATCTTTTTGATTGTTTTAGATTTTGCTGGTGATTCGACTATTATAAGTGCTTTTTCATTATTTTTAGTTGATTTTTTTTCTTTTGTTGCTGTTTTTGCCATGGTTAAGCCTTTTGATACCTATCCCCTTCTACTTGTTTTATTATGCCCTTAAGCTCTAATGTTGTCAAGCATGTCAATAAATCTTCAGTTTTTAAATTAGTTTCTTTTTGAATATTGTCAAAGCCTTTGGCTTCAATTTCAAGAGCGTTTAAAATTTTGTTTTCGTCCTCTGTAAAATCAAAATTCAATGTTTGTTGCTCTGGTAGTTTAATCTCCCAGTTTAAAGCATTTAGTATGTCTGCACCTTCTGTAACAAGTGTTGCACCATTTTTTAATAAATTATAAATACCTTTTGTATTTGGATTTGTAATTAGTCCAGGAACGCACATTAATTCTCTGTTTTGGTCTAAAGTTAAATTTGCGCTTATTAACGCGCCACTTTTTAGCGCTGCTTCAACCACCAATGTGCCATAACTTAAACCTGTAACAATTCGATTTCTTTCAGGAAAATGGAATTTTAATGGTTCTATTGTCGGATAATATTCGCTAATGATTGCGCCTGCGCCATTTTCAATTATTTTATATAACTCGCGGTTGCTTTCAGGATATACAAAATCAAAACCGCTTGCGATTACGCCAATTGTTTTAAGATTGTTTTCAATTGCACTGTAATGAGCCGTTGTATCAATTCCGCTTGCAAGTCCTGAAACAATGCAAATATCTGTGTTTGCCAAGTCCTTTATGATAAATTTTAAGGCTTCTTTTCCGTTAAATGATGCTTTTCTTGAACCAACAACTGCAACCGTTTTGTTTAAGTTGCAAGAGCTTAAATCGCCTTTTACGTACAAAACTGCTGGCGGATTTGCAATTTCTTTAAGCATTTTTGGATAACGTGGGCTATCGTATGGAATAAAGTCGATTTCGTTATTTGTTACGTAGGATAAAATTTTGTCTAAATCTAAATTATCCCTTAAACTTAAGAACTTATCTGCTTTTTTCTTGGTTATTCCTTCGATTTGGTATAATTCATTTTGAGTTGCATAAAAGGCTCTTTCTATGTTGTTGAAATGGTTAAAAAGCGCGAGAATGAACGCGCTTCCTAATTCTTCAACACTTGATAACCCCACCCAAAATTTATCCATTACAAACCTTTCTGACACTTTATTCTGTCAATAAGTTTCTGTACGGACTCTTTTTCCTCGTCTGGAATATCGAATTTTATATAGTCTTCAAAATATTCAATTGCGTCTTCAAAATCACCTCTTGCCATAAAAAGCATGCCTAATTTTTTGAAGGCAGGATGAAAATGATTGTTTACCGCAGTTGATTTCAAATAGTTTGAAATAGCCTTGTCTATCTCGTCATTAGCTTCGTAGGCTTGTGCTAAATAGAAATAAATCAACTCATTTTGGTCTTTGAATTCTAAGATATTTTCAAAATTTGAAATGGCAGCTTCCCAGTTTCCCATTTCAAAGTAAATTCTTGCTAAATCATAATAAGCATCGTAGTTTTCAGGCTCCATTTCAAGAATTTTGTCAAGTTCGTCAATTGCTAAATCTTGTTGCGCATCCTCCATTAAAATTCTTGCTAAATAGTGCGGAATTACTGTGTTTTCAGGAAGTGCAATTTCGCCTGCTCTAAGACAATCTATCGCAAAAGCAATTTCTTTTTGTCTGTAGTAAACATCTGACATGTTTAAATATATTTGCGGAAGATTTGGATTTAACTCAAGAGCTTTATTCAAGTACTTTTCAGCGTTTGCGTAATCATTTAGATTAGAATAAGCTACGCCGATATTGTTGTAAATTTCGGCACTTTCGTCTTCGTTCTCTAAAACTACTTGAAACGCGTCAATTGCCTCTTTGTATTGTCTATTTTTAAATAAATCTAGTGCTTTATCAAGATTTTCTGACATTAGTTGTTATCCTCAAATGAACTTGATTTAATGTTTTTGATAACTGTTCTAGTATTGCCTTCTGCGTAGAAATCTTTTGGTTTTAGCATAAGTTTAATTTTATCAGCATAGATAGTTTTTTCCTCTTGGTTAATCATAGAACGACCAGAGAAGTAGATTTCGTTAAATTTATTTGTTTTTGCGTCAGGGAATACTGATAATTTTGGACCTTTTGCATAGTAATCGTCAAACCAAACTTGAACATTTCCTCCAGCAGTGAAGGTATTTGCTTTTTTGCTATATTGTTGGTAGCGACCTTTTACTGTCAAAGGTTTTCCGTCGTCCATTTCTGTGTGTGACATAGTGTTACCTTCTGCAAAAAGTTCTTCTTTAACAGTATCGTAAGAAAAATGGTCTGCTTCTGCGTTGTGAACTTTTTCTTTTACTTTAGCGTTACCAAATAGGTCTATTTTCTTTAAATCACCTTTGTTATCAGTTTTGATAACTGCTTTGTCTGAAAATGTTTCAAGTTCTTGGTATTTAATAATTACGCCACCAAGTGCGGTCATAACGTTTGTTTTTGTGTCGTATTCTTGTGAATCTGCAGTGATTACGGCAAGTGGAGTTTTTCCGTCAGTGATGATTGTTTGAGTATCGCCTTCTGCGCGTACAACCTTTGTGATTAAAGACATTTTTAAGATATTAGCTTTAACTTCACGTTTTTTGTTGTTTTTTATTTGGTATGCATAAGGTTTATCGTAAAAAGTTGCAGTATCTAATTTGTTGTTTTTAGTTACTGAAATATCAGCTTTTTCGCCAACTAAGTGAATATCATCTAGTGATACTTTTACATCGCCTTCAATTTTGATTTTGTTTTCTTTTTCGTTATAACTTTGTGTTTTTGAATCAATAACTAAATCAGAAGCTATTGCTATTGTTGAAAAACATACCATTATTAGTGTTGTTATTAAAAGTCCTTTTTTCATTGAAATAAGTTCCCCTTTTTGTGATTTCCGTTTTTATCAAATATTTTTGAAGTTGTATTACCTTTTAGTTTGAAATGGCTATAATCTGAACGGATTATAACTTCTTCGCC
>CAVCIX010000087.1:0-6805 GCA_963602505.1 Anaerovoracaceae bacterium
TCAACAGAAACAACCGTTTACAAAGATTGTTAGAAATGGGTGCTCCTGAAATCATTGTAAGAAACGAAAAACGTATGTTACAAGAAGCAGTTGACGCATTAATTGATAACGGTCGTCGTGGTAGAACAGTTGTTGGTCCTAACAACAGACCATTGAAATCATTATCTAACATTATTGAAGGTAAACAAGGTCGTTTCCGTCAAAACTTGTTAGGTAAACGTGTTGACTACTCAGGTCGTTCAGTAATCGTAGTTGGTCCATCATTAGAATTGAACCAATGTGGTTTACCAAAAGAAATGGCAATCGAATTATTCAAACCATTCGTTGTTAATAAATTAATTGAACGCGGATATGTTCAAAACATTAAATCTGCTAAGAAGAAAATCGAACGTTCTGAAGCAGTTGTTTGGGATATCTTAGAAGAGGTAATCGACGGACACCCAGTTATGTTAAACCGTGCCCCTACTCTTCACAGACTAGGTATTCAAGCATTTGAACCTAAACTTGTTGAAGGTCGTGCAATCCAATTACATCCACTTGTATGTACAGCATTCAACGCTGACTTCGACGGTGACCAAATGGCGGTTCACGTACCATTGAGTATTGAAGCTCAAACAGAAGCTAGAATGTTAATGTTAGCTACTAACAACATCTTGGCTCCTGCAACAGGTAAACCTATTATCACACCATCTCAAGATATGGTTATGGGTATGTATTATTTAACTCTTATCAAAGACGAAAATATGGTACCTTCTAAATACTTCTACAACTTCCAAGATGCGATTGCAGCTTTAGAAGCTGGAGTTATCAAATTGCACGATAAAATCTACGTAAGAGATGAACACGGCAAACGTCTTGAAACTACAGCAGGTAGAATTATTTTTAACGAAGCAGTAAGAAACGCAGTTTTATAATATAAAGGTGAAAATAAATGACAAATATGTATACAACTCAGAAAAAATCAGTTGATTTTATCAATAAACAAATGGATAAAGGTGCATTGAAAAACTTACTTGCACAAATCTATCTTGAATTTGGTGGTGCAAAGACAGCTACATTGGCTAACACTTTGAAAAACTTAGGTTACCACTACGCTACAAAATCAGGCGTAACAATTTCAATTTCAGATTTGTCAGTTCCACCTATCAAACAACAATTGTTAAAAGAAGCTGATGAAGAAATCGAAAAATCAACAAACAGATACCTTAAAGGTGAAATTACAGAGGTTGAAAGATATACAAAGGTTATCGATACTTGGTCAGAAACAACTGCCAAGTTGACAGAACAAGTAGTTAAGAACTTTGACAGATTGAACCCAGTTTACATGATGGCGTTCTCAGGTGCCAGAGGTAACTTATCGCAAGTATCACAATTGGTTGGTATGCGTGGTTTGATGGCTGATGCGCAAGGTCAAATCATCGACTTACCTATCCGTTCAAACTTTAAAGAAGGTCTTTCAGTTACTGAATACATCATTTCATCATACGGTGCTCGTAAAGGTCTTGTAGATACAGCGTTAAAAACAGCCGACTCAGGTTACTTAACAAGACGTTTGGTTGACGTTGCTCAAGACGTTATTATTCGTGACACAGATTGCCACGGTAAAAAACACATTATGTTGAAAGGTATTTATGATGGCGATACTTGTATTGTTCCATTAATCGACAGATTATTAGGTAGAACAATTGCTGAAGACATCAAAGATGCTGATGGTAATGTTTTAATCGAAGCAAACACAACTTTAGATAGAAAAGATATCAAGAAAATTGAACGTTCAGGTATTGAATTAAAAGAATTGGCAGTTCGTTCTGGTTTAACTTGTGAATTAGAATATGGTATTTGCCAAAAATGTTATGGTTGGGCAATGACAACTCAAAAACTTGTTGATGTTGGTGAATCAATCGGTATTATCGCAGCTCAATCAATCGGTGAACCTGGTACACAGTTAACAATGAGAACCTTCCACACAGGTGGTGTATTTAAAGGTTCTGGTGCTATGAAACACATTCTAGCTGAAGAAGCTGGTGAAGTTGTTTCAGATGTTAAAACTCGTGAAGTTAGAACACGTCACGGGGATGTTGTTCAAATTCTTATCATCGAATCTGATGTTGAAGTTAAAGGTGAAAAGAAATCAAGAAAATATCACATTCCTGCTGGTGCAAAAATTCTATTCACAAAAGGTCAAAAAGTTGAAAAAGGCTTTGAACTTGCTGAATACGAACCAGTATCACAAGGGGATGGTTCTCGTTTAACAGAAAAAGCTACAAAGGATATTACTTCTGATTTATCAGGTGAAGTTGTTTACCAAGACTTTACAGCTGATGAAAAGAAAGATAGACAAGGTAACGTTTCAAGAACTGCTAACAAGAGCGGTATCGTTTGGGTTTTAGGCGGTGACGTTTACAACTTACCTGGTGGCTCAAAAGTTCTTGTTAAAGACGAACAAGCTATTAAACAAGGTGAAAAAATCGCTGAAACATTAACAATCTGCGAACACGGCGGTGAAGTTAGAGTTGGCGAAGATTTAGAAATTGAAGAAGTTAAATTTGAAGGTAAGAAAATAAAGAAGATTGTTTCTGGTAAAGAATTGACAATCGTTATTGCATCTATCACTCCTTCAAATGCTTCATTTGAACAAACTAAAAAAGAACAACTTTGGACAGTTGATAAAACTGGTGAAAAATATATCGTTAAATCTCCTGTTGATACAACAGTTGAAAACGGTATGATTATTGCCGAATTAATCAGTGATGATTGCTCAGTTACTTCTTCTGGTGAAATCAAATACATCGACGTTGAAGTAGATGAAAACCAAATCATTACAAAATCAGGTGATGTAGTATTCATTCCTGAAGAAGTTCATCAATTGAACAAAGAATCTTCATTGAAAATGGTTGAATCAGGTACTCACGTTACTGCTGGTACTGAAATTGTAAAAGACGTATATTGCCACTTAGACGGTATCGTTGAAATCAAAGAATACAACGATGTAATCCACGAAGTAACAATCAGACCTGGTGAAATTCATCAACTTGCAAATGTTTCAGAATTGAAGGTTGAAGAAGGCGAAGTTGTTAAAAAAGGTACTGTAATCGCAGAAGGTATCAAAGCTAAAGCTACTTCAATCGTTACAATTATGGATATGGAAATGGACGATTTAGATATTGATGATTTAGATGAAGAATTAGATTCTTCTTTAAATCTTGAAGAAGACAATATCGCAAATCAACCAATTCAAATTCTTGTAAGACCAGTTCAAGTTATCAATATTGAACAAAAAGATGTTTCAATCAAATTTGATACAACAGACGAACTTATTGACATCGTTCCTGTAACTCAATTACAATACAAAGACGGTGCAAGAGTTAGAAACTTAGACGGTGCAACTTTAGTAAGAACAAGTTTAGTACTTCAAATGCAAGGCTACTTATCACACCTTAAAGGTATGGTAGAACTTGATGAAAAAGGTGCTTTGAAAATCGTTGTTCTTGATAAATTAATCGTACGTCGTGAAATTGAAGGCAATTCAAAACTAAACGATTCATTACAAACTGAATTGTTAGTTAAAAACGGCGAAAACATTGCTCCAAAAACACCAGTTGCAAAAACTTGTGTATTAGCAATCAACGACGGTGTTGCATCAATCAAAAACGAAACTGAAGATGCAAGAAGATTACTTTTAATTTGTGATAACTACGAAGAAAAAGTAAAAATCAAAGCAAAAGCAGTTGTAAAAGCTGGTCAATTTATTAAACAAGACGACTTATTAACAGAAGACGAAAAAGACAGATCACCAGTATCTGGACAAGTAGTAAGCGCTACAAAATCTGAAATCGTTATCAGAACAGGTCGTCCATACTTAATCAGCCCAGGTACAATGCTTCAAGTTTCAGCAGGCTCATTGGTACTACGTGGTGATATGCTTGTTACTTTGGTTTACGAAAGACAAAAAACAGGTGATATCGTACAAGGTCTTCCAAGGGTTGAAGAATTACTTGAAGGTAGAAAACCAAAAGATAGCGCAATCTTAGCTGAAGAAGACGGTAAAGCTATTATTGAAACTGATGATGATATGCCAAGATTATTCATCGAAACAGAAGACGGTAGCAGAACTGAAATTAAATTTGCTATTGACGCAAACATTGTTGTTCAAAACGGACAAATGATTAAAAAAGGTCAGCCATTAACAAGTGGTCCTTTAAATCCACACGACGTTATGAGATTGTGCGGTCCTGAAGTTGCTCAACAATACTTGGTTGACGAAGTACAACGTGTATATCGTTCTCAAGGTGTAGAAATCGCTGATAAACACGTTGAAATTATCGTTAGACAAATGACTAAGAAAGTTAAAATTGTTGACGCTGGCGATACAAACTTGTTACCAGGTGAATTGATTGAAGTTCAAATCTTCGAAAAAGAAAATGACGCTGTATTAGCAAATGGTGGTCAACCAGCAACTTGCGAATATATGCTTTTAGGTATCACTAAAGCATCATTGAATACAGAATCATTCATCTCAGCTGCATCATTCCAAGAAACAACAAGAATTCTTACTGAAGCAGCAGTTGACGGTAAGAAAGACTTATTGAGAGGTTTGAAAGAAAACGTTATCATCGGTCGTTTAATCCCTGCGGGTACAGGCTTCTACCACTTAACTCATGCAAATGAAGAAAAAGATAAAGAAGCTCAAAGACGCGCAGCTCAAAGAAACCAAGCTAGAAAACCTTCTGCAATTCTAGAAGAAATCGAAGGTATGTTTGGTGCACCTGAATTTACAATTGACGACGATACAATCGGTTAATCAAGTAATTAGGTTAATATAAATAGAATAAAGCCCGAAAAACTTTTAGGTTTTCGGGCTTTTCTTTATTTTAAAAACGATTTATGTCATTAATTTTCATCAATATACATTTTTTCGTCGTTTAGAATTTTCTCCATATTCAAAATGAATTTTATGTTATTGTCTTCAATAATTTCAGCAAAGATGTATTTTTCATCGTTATTTTTGCTTGAAGATTTTCGTTGAATTTGTTCTTCTGGAATATAGATAATATCATAGACTTCTTCTACTAAAAATCCTAATTTTAAGTCGTTTGAATCGATAACAATAACTTTTGCCTTTTCCTTATCGTATGTCGAATTTGATAAATTTAAGAAGGCTTTTGTATTAATTAGAGTAATAAAATCGCCTCTGTATGTCATTAGACCTTCAATGTAATCCTTTGAACAAGGAAGATTGGTTAAATTTGTTATTTCAGAAATAGATTTTACATAACACAAATTCATGCAATAAGTGGAATTATTCAAGGAGAACGACAAAAATCTGTCATCTGAATAAATATTTTGTGCGATAGCAAAATCGTATTTTTGCGACAATTCAATCGAGCGTTGATAAAAGACCTCGTTTGAAGCACTATCTACTGGGAACAGGCTCTTTACGTCGATTTCTTTTTCTTCGCAACCCTCTTTTAAAATATTTTCAAGTGCAGGAACATTTATTATTGAATAATTTTCATTATTATAGTTGCAATTTAGCTCAATAACTTTGTTTTTGCTTGTGTAAGATAATCTTTCAATTTTATCAAGTCCAACATCTATAATATTTTCAATAGAATCTACAACAAGTGCGAAGATTGTTTCGTCCGTTTTTATAAGAATTAATTTGTTCGCAACAGTGTATTTTTCAACTGGAATATCAAGATAAAATCTTACATCCAGCACATTTACTGAAAGATTATTGAATTTTAAAATCCCGATGATATTTGCTGGTAGCTTTTGAGGGTAATCCAGATGTGGCAAATCCATAACCTCAAGCACGTTTTCGACCATTACGGCATACTTGTTGTTACCAAGTGAAAAACATATAAATTTTTGAAGTCCATTATCGGAATTATTCAACGTTACTAAACTGTTCATTGTAAATCACAACCTTATTTCTGCCAGTTTGTTTTGCGTTATAAAGCGCCTTGTCAGCGCATTCAACAAGCTCTTTAACGTCTTTGAATTCGTCCTGCATTGTTGAGATACCAACGCTAACTGTTAGGCTTATTTTTATGTCGTTAAACAAAAATTCGTGTTCTGCAATTTTCTTTCTAAGACGTTCAACAGGGATAACAGCGTTTTCTAAAGATGTTTCAGGCATTATGATAGTTAATTCTTCACCACCATATCGGTAAATCATATCGGTTTTGCGGAAGGATTCTTTTAACAAGTTAGAAACTTCTTTTAAAACATAATCACCATATTGGTGCCCGTATGTATCGTTAACGCGTTTAAAGAAATCTATGTCTAGGATAGCCAAACTTAAGCTATTTTTGTATCTTTTTGCACGTAAAAATTCTCTTTCTGCGTTCGATTCAAAGTGGCGTCTATTGTACAAGCCTGTTAAACCGTCAGTAATAGACAAAAATTCTACTTCTGAGTATAGTGATTTCATTTTGAACAACGCCAAAAGCTCTTGTTTAAAAGGTTCTGCAAATTTGAATTGGGTGTAATCGACTTCCTTGCGTGAGAATAGGCAAAGTCCGCCTAATAGCTTGCCTTCAAATATTAGAGGCATTATAAAGTGTGTTTTAATAGAGCTAAGAGCGATTATTTTATCTTGGCTTTCTAAGTTTTCGCGGATGATTTCGTGGGTAAAATCATTTGGGTTGAATTCTTTATCTAAAGGTATTTGCGCAAAGAAATCGCGTTTTAATTTTTCAAAAATAATTGAAGAAACACTTGATTGTTTTGCGTCAAAATACAAGATGTTTTTTGCGCCATTGTCTGGAGATTTAAAGAATATACCTGCGATATCGTAGTC
>CAVCIX010000088.1:0-6770 GCA_963602505.1 Anaerovoracaceae bacterium
ACAAAACTCATCCTTCGTTTGTTCGCTTTGCCAAATAAATTCAGGGTGACATGTTCCTTTGGATTGCTTCGCTTTGCTCGCAATGACATGTTTTATTATGCTCTCAAAAAATGTTTTAATGCAATCGCGCAAAATCGCATTACTACTAGGTTTTACCCCCCCCCGAAGGTTGAGTTCTTTTATTTATAATACTTTCAGCCATAATTATACCTCTTTTTTATCAGTATAAATGATATTTAATTATTTTTCAAGCCTTGCCTGAAAAAAGTTGAAAGGCTTAATGGCTTAATGGTTGAAAGGTTAACCTTTAAGCCGTTCAACCATTCACCCATTCAACGACACAACTCAACTCGCTACTCTCAACCGTCTTGAATTATTCTCCCGTTTGTTCTAAAATAATCGGTATGATGAAACTACATAATACTTATACAGACAAGACAGAAGAATTTAAACCGATTGACGGTAACAAGGTTAAAATGTACGTGTGCGGTCCGACCGTTTACGATTACGCACACTTAGGACACGCCCGTTGTTATATCACGTGGGACGTGCTTTACAGATATTTGAAGTTCAAAGGTTACAACGTAACATACTGCCGTAACGTAACCGATGTTGACGACAAAATCCTTAAAAAAGCAGAAAAAGAAGGTAAAACACCTGAAGAAGTTTCTACTTATTGGTACAAATCCTTCACAAAAAGTATGGAGGGTTTAAACAACTTAAAACCTGACATTGAGCCTTTTGCAACAAAAACTTTGGGCGAAATGATTTCTATTGTTAAGGATTTAATCAAGAACGATTACGCCTATGAAGCTGGCGGTGACGTTTATTTCAGAGTTAAAAAGTTCAAAAACTACGGTATGCTTTCAAAACAACCTATTGACCAACTTGAAAGCGGTGCTAGAGTTGAAGTTGGTGACTTAAAAGAAGACCCACTAGACTTTGCGCTTTGGAAAAAAGACGAAAAATTCGGCTACAACTCACCTTGGGGAGTTGGTCGCCCAGGTTGGCACATTGAATGTTCTGCAATGAGCAGAAAATATTTGGGCAAAACAATTGATATTCACGCTGGTGGCGCAGATTTAATCTTCCCTCACCACGAAAACGAAATCGCCCAATCTGAATGCGCAAATGGTTGCAAGTTCGTAAATTACTGGTTACACAACGGTTTTGTAACTATCAACAAAGAAAAAATGTCTAAATCCTTGGGCAATTTCTTGACTATCGACAAAGTTTTGGAAACTTACGACGCAAACACAATCAGATTATTTATTTTGACAAACCATTACAGAATGCCTGTTGAATTTTCTGATGAAGTTTTAAAATCAGCTCAAGCAGGTGCAAAACGTTTAACTAACGCTAAAGCCACACCTATTGACGAAAGTTTAGATATTACTCAAACAGAAGAATATAAACAGTTTACAGAGGCTATGGACGATGATTTAAACACATCTAAAGCTTTAGCTGTGCTTTTCGACCTTGTGAACAAAGCAAACAAAGACGAAAAGAACGCTTACACACTTCTTGTAAAACTTGGAAATGTTCTTGGATTTAATTTTGAAAAAACTGAACTTTCAGAAGATGAATTAAAAGAAAAAATCAACGCCGTTAGCGAAGATTTAGGAATGACGCTTAATTCAATGGACGAACTTTTAGAATTAAGAAAAAAATCCCGCGAAGAAAAAAATTGGGATATGGCAGACAAAATCCGTATGGCGCTTGATAAAGTCGGAATCGTTTTAAAAGATTCTAAGGACGGAACTACTTGGGAATTAAAAAAATAAAAAATATAATTTTAGGACTTGTAATTTTTGCACTCGCATTTTCAAGTCCTAAAATATTTGCAAATGCATACGAAAATCAAACAGGCTCAAACCTTGTAAGAGTTGGGATAGGTAATCAAAATTGGTCAACCTTTAATTATCAAACAACGACCATTTTTGGTACTTCTGACGTAAATATTTACGAAAAAAATGGGCACAAACTGATTAAAACCGTGCCAATAGACACTCCAATCGTTATAACCTTAAAAGACGGCATCTACGAAGTAAACGCCAACGAAGAAACCTTCAACATCCCTGACACCTTCACTCTTGAATGTCCTGACGGTTTATTAGGCATAAAAGACTTGAAAAGAAAGGGCAGACAAGCACTTTACAGAAATTCTATTGAAATAATTAAAAAGCCAAAAACTGAGAATTTATTCTACATTGTAAACGTTTTGGATATTCAAGACTACTTGAAAGGCGTTGTACCAAACGAAATGCCGACAAGTTTTGGACTTGAAGCACTAAAAGCGCAAGCAGTTGCTGCAAGAAATTATGTTTTAAGCCCAAGAACTAGATACGTTCAGGAATATGACGTAGTCGATTCTGTCGCAAGCCAAGTTTATTTTGGTGCAAACACAGAAGAAAATATTTCAGATAGAGCGGTTAGAGAAACTGACGGAATTGTCGCAACTTACAATTGGAACTTAATTTTGGCGCAATATAGCTCAACTGCTGGCGGATACACTGAAAGTTATCCGAACGCTTTTCCTGAAGCGTTTAACAAATTCAGCAAAACAAATCCAAAACCTTATTTGAGCGCAAAGGCTGATATGCTTACGCAACAACCGTTACGCACAGAGGAAGAGGTTCGCGAATTTTACAAAAATAGCCCTGAATCATACGATATTCGCTCAAGATATTATCGTTGGCAAAAGGAATGGACAAAAGAAGAATTGCAAGAGGTTTTGGCTAAAACCCTTGTAAGTCAATCAAAAACAGGGTTTGTTTATCCAAAATTAGAAAAAGCTGAAGACTTTGGCGAATTAATAAACATCGTCCCTAAAAAACGTGGCGATTCTGGTAAACTTATTGAGGTGGAAGTTCAAACTACAAGTGGAAATTACGCGGTTCAAAAAGAGCTTGTTATCAGAAGAATTTTCCAAAAAAATAACATCTCACTTCCAAGTGCGAACGTTGTTTTCGACTTTGTTAACGATGAAGAAACTGGCGAACAAAAGGTTATAGCTTACGGTGGCGGATTTGGACACGGTGTCGGAATGAGTCAATACGGCGCTGGATTTATGGGTAAAGAGCTAAAAATGCCGTTTGATAAAATTCTAAAACACTATTATACTGGAATTTCATTAGGCACAAATCCAGTTATAATCTCGTCTTACCCAACTCAGCAACAAATTACTCAAAAATTTTATTCAGATACCAAAAAGGCTGATTTGGTTGTCGATAACAAATTCAATATGTCAAAAATTAATTTGATAATAAATGGCAAGGAAACTTCAATTCCGCTAGAACAAAGCTTTAGCCCGTTCAAGCAAGCTTTGCGAATTGATATTTCACATTTGATAAAAAAAGGTGAAAATGAAGTTACTTTTTGCTATCCTTTAGAAGAAGGCTCATCAAAGGCAGTAAGATTATTTATTGAGGTTCTAAATCCAGATGCAGACAAGTTCGGATTCTAATTCAAATAACACAACAACAATTTTAAAAGCTGCGTGGCTTATTGCCGTTGTTACAGTAATAAGCAAGCTTGTAGGGTTTTTGCGCGATATCATTATCGCAAATTATTACGGTGCAACAACCGTATCAGACGCGTATTTTTACGCATACCAAATTCCAGCGCTTGCAGTAATCCTTTTAGGCGGAATTGGCGGACCTTTCCACAGTGCAACAGTTGCAGTTTTTACAAAACTAATTCCAAATTTGAAGGAGAAACCACCTGAAGTTGCAGAAAAATTATTCAACACATTTTTAACCGCAAGCTTCATATTTTTCACGGTTTTGACGATAATTTTCTTTGTATTCTCTAATCAAATAATGTCGTTAATCATCTCCGACGGAAGTCCAGAATTGGTAAGCCTTGCAAGCACACATTTAAGAATTATGTGTCCATCACTAATTATCGGCGGTTTAATCGGTATTTACTACGGCATTTTAATTAGCTACAAGGAATTCATCTTACCAAGTCTATCGCCAATCGTCGTAAGCGTTGTCATAATTGGCGCTTTGCTATTCACTGGCGGTGACAAAACAGGGGTCGTACTTGCAACCGCAACAATTGTCGGCGCTTGTTGCCAATTGTTATTACAAATGCCAAGAGTAAGACAATTAGGGTTTAAAATCAGACCAAACCTTGATTTTGTAAATAATGCAAACTTCAACAACATATTAGAACTGCTTTTCCCAGCAATTTTAAGTTCTACAATCGGACAAGTCCATATTTATATTGATATGTTCTTTGCATCTTGCCTAGAAGAAGGCGCGTGGACTGCAATTGGGTTCGCAAACAGAGTTTTCCAATTCCCAGTAGGAATTTTGGTTACTGCCTTTTTAGTTCCTCTTTTCCCTCTATTCTCAAGACTTGTGGGCGAAAAAGATTTTGACGGAATAAGAACTTACTTCAACAAGGGCGTGGGTGTGCTTTTCTTCGCTGCATTCCCAATTATTATTGGAATTTTGCTATTGGGTCAAGACGGTATCAGAATTGTATTTGAGCGTGGTGCATTCAACGACAATGCAACATTTATGGTAACTCAAGCACTTTGGTTCTTGTCCTTCTCAATTCTACCTTACGTTTTCAGAGATTCAATAACAAGGGTTTATTACTCGTTCAATGACTCAGCAACGCCTTTTATTGTTGCGTTTTCATCAATTGTATTAAAGGTATTTTTAAATATTTTATTAGTAAAAAAATTAGCACTAGGAATTGGCGGAATTACGCTTTCAACTTCACTTGTAACCCTATTTAACGCAGTTGTTTTAGGCGTTTTGATTAGCAAAAAAATCAAATTGGATTACAAAAATTTATTCATAAATTTCCTTAAAATGACATTTGCAGGCGTAATTACCTTCGTAATCTGCTATTTTATCGCGGGCTTAATGGAAATTCAACTTTTAAGCTTGCTAAGCACTGCACCAAAATATTCTTACGAATTTATCAAAATTTTCGTAATCGGTATTTTATGCATCGCGATTTATACAGGCTTAAACCTAGCGTTTAAAATGGAATACGCTAGCGAATTAACAAAAAGAGTCGTAGAAAGATTTAAAAAATGATTGATTCAAAAAAAATAAAAGAAATTCTTGAAAATGACGGCGTAATCGCGTTTGTAACCGATACTGTCTGGGGCGTTGGTTGCTTGCCAACATCTAAAAAAGCCGTAGAAAGAATATATGAAATCAAACACCGCGATAGCAAAAAGCCGTTAATCCTTATGTCTAACGGGATCGAGCCTTTACGCAAATACGTAAAACCCTTGACAGAAAAAGCCGAAGGACTTGTTAAAAAGCACTTTGCAGGCGCATTAACTCTTGTTGTAGAAAAATCTGAACTTACACCAGATTACATAACAAGTGGCTTAAACACAGTAGGCATAAGAGTTCCAGACAACAAAGTTTTTGCAGAAATTTGTTCTTGCATAGACGGAAACGTTTTGGCAACAACAAGCGCAAACCTTTCAAACGAGCCACCAGCCTTGACTTACGACGAGGCGATTAAATACATTGGAGATAGTGTCGATTTAGTCGTAGAAGACTTTGGCGAAAAAGCACAAGGTCGCGCCTCAACAGTCGCAGGGGTTTTTCCAGAGGGTATAAAAATCTTCCGCCAAGGAGATGTGGTAATTGAGTAAACCACTTGAAAAAAATAAAAAATAGTTTATAATATAAATATAGGGTGAAGCCCTAATAGAAATGCAACTTCATTAGGACTTCTCTTAGTACCCTATAACCATATTAAGACAATTTTAAGGACTGTTATAATGGCTGTTATAACGGTCTTTATTGTATTTATGGTCATTAACATCACCTCCTTTCTAACTTTAACCTTAGTAATCGTGTGTTAGCGGAAGTGGTGGTACGTACCCTATACTTTTATTTTAACAAAAACGCATATATATGTAAACTTATTTATATAAATTCACAAGAAAAAAAGGCGCGGATTGTAGTTACAATCCGCGCCTTTTCAATATTTCAACAATTATTTAGATTTTCTTTTGAATTTAATTTCATCATCTTCAGCATCAATTACCAAAGTATCACCTTTAATGAATTTTTGTGCCAAGATTAATTTAGCCAATGGGTTTTCAACCATTTGACGAATTGTACGTTTCAATGGTCTTGCACCGTAAATTGGGTTATAACCTTGAGTTGCAAGCAATTCTTTCGCATCTGGAGTAACCTCCAAATTGATTTCTTGTTCGCCAAGACGTTTAGCTAAAGAATCCATTTGAATATCTACAATTTGTTTCAAGTTGTCTAGAGTTAAACCTTTGAAGAAAATAGTTTCATCAACACGGTTCAAGAATTCAGGTTTGAATCGTTCCTTCATGATATTCATAACTTTTTCTTTAGTTTCAGAGAAATCGCCACTTATAGAATCTTCCAAAATAACCTCGCTACCGATGTTACTTGTCATAATTATAAGCGTATTTTTAAAATCAACTGTTCTGCCTTTTGAATCAGTCAAACGACCGTCATCAAAGATTTGCAACATCAAGTTGAATACATCAGGGTGAGCCTTTTCGATTTCATCAAAAAGCACTACTGAATATGGTTTACGACGTACAGCTTCTGTCAATTGACCACCTTCATCGTAACCAACGTATCCTGGAGGAGCACCAACTAATCTTGCAACGTTATGTTTTTCCATATATTCAGACATATCAATTCTTACAATTGCGTCTTCGTCGTTAAACATAAAGTCTGCCAAGGATTTTGCAAGTTCTGTTTTACCAACACCAGTTGGTCCTAAGAAAATAAATGTAC
>CAVCIX010000089.1:0-6687 GCA_963602505.1 Anaerovoracaceae bacterium
CTTTTTCATACTTCCAGCTATTCTTAATGAGTCTTTCTTAAAGGCTCTTTTTTTTATTGTTCTCTGCAATATTGCAAGAATTTTACAACATACATTTTGTTTGCAAATGCCAACAATACTGAGCGGAAAGCCTCTGAAAAGTCTGTGTCTTTGCTAGCTGAGCTTGGTGCTGAGAAATCTCTTGTTACAAATGCAGAATGAAGCGCTTTCTCCAATTCCACACAGAAGAAATTATATGCAACTGCAAGCGGATAGATTTCTAAAGCTTTTTTAATTGTTTCTGAAATTTCAGAGATGCTCAAAATTTGCTTCAACATTCCCACAACAAACAAATAAACTAACTGGTTGCGAGAATATTTTTTATTAACAGGTGGCACAATAATTTTTTGTTTAACGTAATTATTAACCATCGTAGAGGTAATAATTTTCTTGCCATCTTCTGTTTTAAAAACTTCTAAATTACTATTTAAAAATTCAATCAATTGCTCCATATACAAACCAATATCAGGAAATTCCTCATATCTTGGGCAATGAAAATTAACTACTTCTTTTGCTATCTTTGAATTTGTAAACATAATCTTTTCCCAAAAATATTATACGATAAAAAATTTCATTTACAACAGTTGACATAGCATTAAAAACTAGATACAATGAAATAAGGTTAGTATTTGGGAGAAATATATGAGTATAAAAGCTGATGAAGCACAATTAAAAGAGATAGGCGAGTCAAAAAATATTAATGATTATTTTGAACGCAGAATTAACAATTACTTAGATTATATCGCAGTTACAGACAGATATTGCGATTTAGAATTAACATATCAAGATATCAAAAATATTATTTACCAATTTGCGGGTGGTTTACAAAATATTGGTATTAAAAAAGGTGATTTTATCGGCTTATTTACCGAAAACAACGGTTTATTTATGGCAACAAGCCAAGCAATCGTAAAAACAGGCGCAATTGAAGTTCTAAGAGGTTCAAACGCTCCAATTGAAGAATTAGACTATATTTTAGGTCACAGTGATGCAAAATGCGTTATCGTAAGAGATGAAAAGTTATTAGACAGATTAAAAGATAGCTTAATGGCACACAATGTTCAAACTGTTATCGTAATGTTCCCTAAAGACTTGAACAAAGACGGTTTAAACATGCAAGTTTACACTTATGAAGAAATTTTAGAAAAAGGAAGAAACAACGAATTTCAATATGTTGATGTAACTCTTGATGACTGGTCAACAATGCTTTACACATCTGGCACAACAGGTATGCCAAAAGGTGTTTTGTTAACTCACAACAACCTTTTATCACAAATGTCAGGTACAGACAAAGGTTTTGGCGCTATCCCTGGGGAAAACACATTACAAATTCTTCCAATTTGGCACGCTTACGAAAGAACTGCTCAATACTATTACTACATCAAAGGTTGCCACTTACATTTTACAAACATCAACAACCTTAAAAACGACTTATTGAGATACGACATCGACACAATGATGTCTGTTCCACGTATTTGGGAAGCCTTCAGATTGGGTATTTACCAAAAATTAAAACAAAATTCAAAAATTGGATACTACTTGTTCGATTTTGCAGTTCAAAACAGTATTAACTACAAAATCCACAAAATGTATAGCGAAAGAAGACTAACAAACAAAAAAACTACATATAAATTGCCTTCTGCAATTTACCACAAAATCGCAAGATCGTTCTTGAAACCGTTGCATGTTTTGGCAACAAAAACTTTATACAAAAAAGTTAGAGAAGCAGCTGGGATTGGTCGTTTAAGACTTTCAATTTCTGGTGGTGGAGCATTATCATTGAAGGATGAATTATTCTATGATGCAATCGGCGTTAATTTAAGAATCGGTTACGGACTTACAGAAACCTCTCCAGTACTTACTTTGAGAGGTATCCAATACCCTAACTATTTAGGTTGCGTTGGAAAACCTTATCCTGATACAAAAATCAGAATTGTTGACCCAACAACCTTCAAAAAAGTTCATCTTTATACAAAAGGTTTAGTTCTTGTAAAAGGTCCTCAAGTTATGAAGGGCTATTACAAAGACGAAGAAGCAACAAAGAAAGTATTTACAGAAGACGGCTGGTTTATCACAGGCGATTTAGGTTGGTTAACTCGTAATAACAACCTTGTTCTAGTTGGTCGTGCAAAAGAAACAATCGTTTTATCAAGCGGTGAAAACGTTGAACCAGTGCCAATTGAAGAAGCAATCTTAGAAAGTCCATACATCGACCAAATCGTTCTTGTAGGTCAAGACGAAGCAAGCGTTGGCGCTTTAATCGTTCCTTCTAAAATCGCTCTTGATAAATGCGGAATTTTGGCAAAAGAATTGAAATCTGGTAAAACTTTATCAATCAAAAACCCAAACTTGCGCGAACTTATCAAAAAAGAAATTCAAACATATATCAAAAACAAAACTGGTTTGAAACCATTTGAAAAGGTTAAAGAATTTGAAGTTCTAAAAGACGGATTTAGTATGGATAATGGTCTTTTGAGCCAAACTGCAAAAGTTAAACGTAACGTTATTTTTGAAAAATATCAAGATATTATCAACAAAATGTTCAAAAAGTAAAACTTAAAGCATAAAGCAAAAGGGCGGAAACGATGAAATCGTTTCCGCCCTTTTTTCAACCAAAACCAATTTTATTTAATCTTTTTCAACAATAAAAGTAATGGAATAATAACAAGCGCAAGGACACCGCAAATTCTGAATGCCTCCATAAAGCCCCAAAGGCTTGCTTGCTTAACCATTGAACCATAAAGCGAATATTCCGCCATATAATGCGCCACATTATACTGTGTATATTGAGCCAAAGCCCCCGCAGTTGACATTAAACGCTCTGTATAAACTGGATTTAATGGATTTAAATGGTCAACCATATATGCTTGGTGAATTTGAGAAAATCTTGAAACAAGCGTCGTTGCAACAGATGTACCAATTGCACCACCAATGTTTTTCAACATATTTTGAATACCTGATGCGTTTGTCATTTGGCTATTTTTAAGAGTTACAACCGAAAGTGTGATAATCGGAATCATCGCAAGAGTCATACCAAAACCATAAATATAGTTTGGAATCGCAATATTAATTGTTGCAATATCCAAATTTAAAAATCCAAAGAAAATACCTGCAATACCAATTAATGATAAGCCAAAGCCAACAGCAATACGCTCGTCAATCTTGCTTGCTAAGATACCATATAAAATTACACCTGTCATTGCACCACAACCACGAGGCATAATTGCTAAACCACTATCAAAGGCACTATAACCCATCATGGTTTGCAAGAACTGAGGTAACAACATCATTGACCCCATCATTACACCCATAATGACAACTTGAATAAATGTACCAATTGCATAGTTCTTATCCTTGAAAACACTCATGTCAACAAGGGGTTTTTCTTGTTTTATTTGCGAAACAACAAAAGCTATAAAACAAAAAGCACTAAATGCCGTCAATTTACAAATCCAAGGCGCGTTAAACCAGTCAGCATCGTTACCTTTATCAAAGATAACCTGCATTGAAATCAACCACGCAGTTAAGAATAAAAATCCGATTTTATCAAAATAAACGTTACTTTGTTTTCTTGCATAAGGTGGGTCTTCCAAAAATACTTTTGACAAATAAACAGTCAAAATCCCGATTGGCACGTTAATAAAGAAAATCCAAGGCCAAGACCAGCAGTCAGTAATCCAACCACCGATTACAGGCCCGATAATCGGCGCAACAACTACAACCAAACCGAAGGTTGCCATTGCCTTACCACGTTCCTCTTTTGGAAATCCTTCCAACAACACTGATTGAGAAACAGGCAAAAGTCCTCCACCGCCGATACCTTGCATAATTCTTGCAAAGATAATCATTTCGATAGAGTTTGCTACCCCGCATAGGAATGATGAAATAGTGAATAAACATATACTCATGATGAAGAAATTTTTTCTTCCCATCAGTTTACAGAACCAATCAACGGCAGTAATCATAATACCGCTTGATACGATATAACTTGTTAAAATCCAAGTTGATTCTTGACGACTAACAGAAAACGTACCAGCCATGTGAGGTAGGGCAACGTTTGCAATTGTTTCATCTAATACATACATAAACGCTGCAAAAATTGTCGGAATTGCAATAATCCAAGGACCTTTGGACGGTTTCCATTCTAAGTTTTCAGCTACTTCGTTTGACATTTTTTATACTACTTAACCTTAACTTTTGGAATTACACTCATACCAGGAATAATATTGTATTCTTCTGGGTTAATTTCTTCGTCAAATACAATTTTTACAGGAATTCTTTGTACGATTTTAACGAAACTACCAACTGCGTTTTCTGGTGGGAATAAGCTTGATTTTGCACCAGATGCACGTTGAATACTTTCAACTTTACCTTTGAAAACTTTGTTTGGATAAGCGTCAATTTTAATATCAACTGGTTGGTCTTTTCTCATTTTACCAACTTGATTTTCCTTGAAGTTAGCAACAATCCAAACTTCGTTTGGTACAATCACAAACAAAGGGCTTCCGACTTGTACGTAGGCACCAACTTCAACCCTTTTATTTGCAACTGTGCCATCTTGGGGGGCATAAACTTTTGTATAAGACAAGTTCAAATCAGCTTGGTCTTTTGCAGCCTTTAACGCTTTAATATCAGCGTCAGCAACTTTGTTTTGCGCTTCTGACATAACGTTTTCATCTGCGTTTACCAATCTCGCTTGTGTGCTTTCATACTTTGTTTGAGCCATATCTAACTGTTGTTTTGAAACAGCGCCTGTCTTATATAAATTTTGATATCTTTCTAAGTCTGCTTTTGCGTTTTGAATTTCAATTTGTGCGGCGTTAAAATTAGCCTTCGCAACTTTTTGAGCAGCTAAAGCCTTTTCATATTGCGCGTTAGCTCTATTTGCGCTAACAACATAATCAGCTGAATCAATTACTGCAACCAAATCGCCAGCTTTTACCTTTTGGTTATCTTGAACAAACACTTGAACAATTTGACCTGAAACTTTTGGCGCAACTTGAACTGTATGGTTTTCTACATAAGCATCATCTGTTGATTGAAATTGCGAATTATAAATAATTGCGAGAGTTAAAACCGCAACAAGAACAACAGCGACACCTATAATTATTGAACGTTTTAAACTTTTATCTAAAGTCTTTTTAACCTCTTTTTCTTTATTTTCTTCCATTATATTTCTCCTATATATTAAATTCTACTATTTCTGATAATGCATTTTCTAACTTTTCTAAAGAAGCTTTTAGTTCAGTCATTTTTTCTTCTGGGAACTTTTCTAACAATTTTTCCATAACTTGATTCATGATTCTAAATTCATTGTTATAAAAATTTTCACCATTTTTTGTAATAGTTAAAAGTCTTACTAAACGGTTATTTTTTGTTGTGTTTGTCCTTTTAATATAACCTTTATCTTCCAATGAGTTCAAAATTCTACCTGTTCTAACCCTATCTCTAAGTATAATTTTTGCTAAATCCCTTTGGCAAATATTTGGATGGTTTAGAATTATATTCAAGGCGCAAAATTCGTCGTGAGTTAAATCTACATTACGAATTTCAAAGAAATTTTGCGCCAATTTTTCTGTATAAATAGCTAACTGACTTATTTTATAAAACACTGATTCAGAAAAATCAGTAGTTGGTTCTAGCATTTTACTTGTCATATTTTCCCCTTTTTTCGTGTTACAAAAAATACATGTTGCATTTGTAACAAAGTTATGGTATCATACTATCATAAATTTTGTCAAGTATGTGAGGAAACAAAAATGAATATTAAAAAAATCTTTTCTACATTATTGTTAACAAGCTTTATTAATATGAGCGTTTTGCCTGCATTTGCTATTCAAGATACACAAGCACAACAAGACGCAAAGGCGATAAAAAAACAAGAAAAAATGCTTAAGCATCAAGTTAAACGTAACAAAAAATATAACGACGATTATAAATATGGTTACGTAAATATGGATTTTTGGAAAAGTTTTAACGACAAAAATTTAGATAATTATATTAACCTTGCAATAAAAAATAATTATGATTTAAAAATGGCAACTTTGAATGTTGATGAATACTATCAAAATGTAAAACTTCAATTTGCCAATGAACTTCCAAGTGCGACAGTTGGAATTGCACCAGCTTACGCAAAACTAGGTGGTTTTAGCGATAGCGCTGAATGGTCTTACGCAGCACCAATTATCATCAACTACGAGGCTGATATTTTCTTAAAAAACAGAGATAAAACTCGTAGCATGAAAAAACTATATGAAGCTTCACAACTAGATGAACGCTCTGCTTATATCTCGATTGCATCAGCAGTCGGCAGTGTTTATATGAATTTGGTAACATTAGATGAGGTTATCAAATATCAAGAAAATATCGTTGCTTTGAGAAAAGAAATTTATGAAATTATGCAAGAAAGCAACAGACAAGGGCTTGTTTCAACTTCAGATACTGTAAAAGCAAACAAGGCTTACGTAAACGGCACTTCTGATTTAATTAATTATAAAAAGAATAAAGAAATTTTATTACACCAATTGGCAGTTTTAATCGGAGAAAGTCCTGAAAACATTGCTGAATTAAAGATTTCTAAGCTTTCTGACATAAATTATTCAAAAGCAATTCCAACAAGCATTTCGTCTGAAGTTATCACAGATAGAC
>CAVCIX010000090.1:0-6661 GCA_963602505.1 Anaerovoracaceae bacterium
GGGCTTTGATATTGAAGCTTCTCACCACGAAGTTGCAGATAGCCAACACGAAATCGATTTCAAATATGCAGATATTTTGACTGCAGCAGATAATGTTGTAACCTTCAAAATTGCAGTTAAAGCTATTGCTGCTGAATATGGCTTACACGCTACATTTATGGCAAAACCTATTTTCGGTATTAACGGTTCAGGTATGCACTGCAATGTTTCATTATTCAAAGACGGCAAAAATGCTTTCTATGATGAAAAAACAGATTCTCAATTATCTGATGTTGCAATGTACTCAATCGGTGGTATGTTGAAAAATATTAAAGGTATCACAGCTGTTACAAATCCAACAGTTAACAGTTACAAACGTTTAGTTCCAGGCTATGAAGCTCCAGTTTACTTGGCTTGGTCATTAGCAAACAGAAGCGCTTTATTAAGAGTTCCTGCAAAACGTGGTAACGCAACTCGTGTTGAACTTCGTTCACCAGACCCATCTTGCAACCCATATTTAGCTTTCGCAGTTATCTTAGGTGCTTGTGTTGACGGTGTTCAAAATAAAATTGAACCTCCAAAACAAGTTGAAGCTAACATTTATGCCTTAACTCCACTTGAAAGAAAGAAAAAGAAAATTTATTCTCTACCAGGAAGTTTGGCAGAAGCTTTGGATGAACTTGAAAAATCAAAAGTTGCTCATTCAGCTTTGGGTGAACACGTTTACAAAGAATTTGTTGAAACTAAACACAAAGAATGGGATATGTTCAGAATTTATGTATCTCAATGGGAATTAGACAAATACTTTGAAAGATATTAATAAGAAAGAGCCTTCGGGCTCTTTTTTTATGTCTAAAACTTGACTTTTTTTCGTTTTGATTTACTATATCGTTAAGCTAATTAGTTTGGAATGTGTGAAAAAATGGACTATCAAAATTATTCAACTATTATAATCGGAAGCGGACTCGCAGGCTTGTATTCTGCTTTAAAAATAAGTGAAAACTTACCTGAAAATGGAAAAGTTTTGTTGGTTACAAAAGCTGATTTAGGCGAAAGTAATTCAAGATATGCTCAAGGCGGAATTGTTGCAGTGTTGAAGGAAAATACTGTGGATTCAGTTGCCTCTCATATTTCTGATACGCTTAATGCAGGCGCAGGCTTGAGTGATTTTAATACTGTAAAATATATTTCAGAAAAATCAGACGAGGTTATAAAAGATTTAATTCAATCAGGCGTAAATTTTGATAAGAACGAAAATAACGAATTGTTATTCACGTTAGAAGGTGCACATAGCGTTCGAAGAATACTTCACTGTGGCGGTGATGCAACAGGTAGAGGAATTGAAAAGAAACTTTCAGAACTTGTTAGAGAAAACGAAAATATTGTCGTTTTAGAAAATACAATTGCAGTTGAATTGATTATCGACGAGGACGAATGCAAAGGCGCAGTTCTTTTTGACGGTTCAAAATATCAAACAGTTTTATCTAATTATGTGGTATTGGCAACTGGCGGAATTGGTCAACTTTACAAAAATACGACTAACCCAAAATGCGCAACTGGTGACGGTTTAGCCTTGGCATACAATGCTGGTGCTATTATGCAGGATATGGAATTTGTTCAATTTCACCCAACTGCGCTTGCCGTTGAGTCAGAAGATGCAAATTTCTTGCTAAGTGAGGCTTTACGTGGTGAAGGTGCAAAACTTGTTGATGAAAAAGGCAACGAGTATATGACAAAATATCACGAATTAGCTGATTTAGCGCCTCGTGATATTGTTACAAGAGCTAATTATGAGGAGATGAAAAAAGCCAATAAAGATTATGTTTATTTGAATGCAACAAAAATTGGTGCAGAAAAAATCGAACATAGATTTCCTTCTATCAATAAAGTTTGCTTAGCAAATGGAATAGATATGAAAAAAGACTTTATTCCTGCTCATCCTGCGGCTCATTATTTTATGGGCGGGGTTAAAGCTAATGTTGACGGAAGAACCTCTATAAAAGGCTTGTTTGCACTAGGTGAAGTTTCTTCTACTGGTTTGCATGGTGCAAATCGTTTAGCAAGTAATTCATTGCTTGAATGTGTTGTAATGGCTTACTCTTTAGCTGATTATATTAAAAATAATTTTGATACCTCTCTTGTTGATTGTAACGAAAATATTGAAAAAATCGTTAAAAAATACTCTCAAGAACTTGGATTTATCGAATATGACACAGAATTATTAAAAACAGAATTACAAGATTTAATGTGGAATGGCGCAGGTATTATTAGAAGCGAGGAAACACTTAAAGAGGCTAATAATTCTTTGCAAAAATTGAAATCAAAATTCTTGCGTAATGCAAAATGCTTGAGTATTGAGGAATATGAGTTTAAAAATATGTTAACAGTGGCTCAAGTTATTATAAATTCTGCTCTTAACAGAAAAGAATCAAGAGGCGCTCATTATAGAACGGATTATCCGTTTACAAAAGATATTGGTGAACATAATTGTGTAGTAAAACAACAAGGAGAATTAAGTTTTGTTAGATAATTTTTTAATTGATAAACACGTACTTTCAGCTTTGGAAGAAGATATCGGATTTGGCGATATTACGACTGATAATTTGGCAACTGATGAGGATAAATTAACCGCAAAATTAGATACTCGTGTAGATGGCATTTTGTGCGGTACAAAGGTTTTTGAAAGAGTTTTTAAACTTTTGTCTGATGATGTTGAAGTTAAATTTTATTTTAAAGACGGCGACAGAATTAAAGCAGGTGATTTAATCGCAACTTTAACAGGTTCTGCCTCTGCTATTTTAAAGGGTGAAAGAACTGCTTTGAATTATATTCAACGTATGAGCGGAATTGCAACTGAAACTCGCAAATATCAAGATGCGATTGGTGATAACAAAGCTAGAATTTCTGATACAAGAAAAACAACTCCTAACTTTAGAGTTTTTGAAAAATATTCAGTATTTGTAGGTGGTGCTTGTATTCACAGATTTAACCTTGCTGATTGCGCAATGATTAAAGATAATCATATTAAACTTGCAGGCTCTTTGACCTTGGCAGTTGAAAAGATTAGAAAAAATATTTCACATACTCACAAAATTGAGGTTGAATGCGATACTCTTGAACAAGTTGTAGAAGCCGTAGATTGTGGCGCTGATATTATCATGCTTGATAATATGTCTTGCGAAAGAATGACTGAGGCGGTTAATTTAATCAACGGTAGAGCAATTGTTGAGGCAAGTGGAAACGTAAACTTATCAACAGTAGCTGATATTGCAAAAACTGGTGTTGATATTATTTCATCAAGCGCAATTGTTGCAAAAGCTCCAACCCTTGACTTGGGCTTAGATATAGATTAATATATTTTCAATAATTAAAAAGGTGAATTATGACTAAAAGTATTGTAAATAAACGAACTCAACCTTCGGGGGGGGGTAAAACCTAGTAGTAATGCTACTTTGCACGGTTGTGTAAGAAGATTTTTTGAGAGCATACAAGAACACGTCATTGCGAGGACGAACATCGTGAGGACGTGGCAATCCATAGTTTTATTCTTTTTGGATTGCTTCACATACGTTCGCAATGACAATAAGGTCAACTCACCACTCACTACTCACAACTCACTAGTGAAGGCACTTGCCTTCACGTTAGCTGAAACCCTTGTCGTAATGGGTATTATTGGCGTGGTTGCAGCGCTTACAATACCAAACTTAAACCAATCAACAGGCGACAGAGAAAAAGTCGCAAAAGTTAAAAAGATTTATGCAAATTTAGATGATGCAATAGGACGAGCTACTGCAATTTATGGTCCAATGAATGAGTGGGGAGTTGATGATATAACAAAGATTAGTGAACGTATTATAGAATTTATGAAGATATCTAAAACTTGTGGTATTGATACAGGATGTTTTTCTGATAAACCTTTAATAGAACCAGATAATTCTAGTTTTTATAAAAATTATGTGAATACTTTAATTGATAATAAAAACTATATGGTTATTACAGCGGACGGGACTTCTATTGGTTTTAGTATTAGAACTATAGACGTTGATTTCTTACAAATAAGAGTGGATATTGATGGACCAAATAAGGGTAAAAATCAGATTGGTTCGGATTTGTTTGATTTTTCATATTTTGCAGATTATGATACTAATGTGCAACAACCAGGGGTATTGTATCCATCAGCTATGGCTTCTAGTTGGACAGGTGATTTTACTCCTGGTAATGCTTATTCGTATGGAACTGCTTGGGTAATAAAAAACGGTAACATGGATTACTTGAAATGCGACGACTTAAATTGGGAAACAAAGACTAGTTGTAAATGATGTCATTGCGAGCAAAGCGAAGCAATCCAAAATGTGTCATGCTGAAGCGCTAAAAGTACAAGTTTATAGTTAAGAGTTCTATGTTCAGCATCTCCTGCAAGTCTTGACAAAAACAAGATTCTGAACATAGCAAGACCCTTTTGAAAGCGTACTTTTAACGCTTCAGAATGACAAGGAACCTTTCAACCATTAAGCAATTAAGCTTTTATGACTATAAGTTCATTTATATTTAAAATGTCATTTTATTATAAATCGACTTATTGTCTTAATGCTTATGGGCTTATAGTATAATAATACTCAATTCACTATTCACCACTCACTACTCACAACTCACTATTTACTAAATTATTAACAAATGTAACGATTTTTGTAATATTTGAAATTGCAAACCTTTTTATGTTTTTATATATATGTAAGTGAGATTCACGAGGTTAAATCGGGGTGATATTATGGCTTTAGGTTTTAATTCAAATTTATTTAATACAAATACTCAAGCAAGAAGTACTGAAACTGCTGGCATTATTGCTACTAACAATAATGTTGAAACTGCAGGTACAATCGCTACTGAAACTGCTGGCACAATCGCAATGGCTCAAGGTTCTATGATTGATTCTTTCGAATCTAGCAATCCTTTTGCTCCACAAATCGATTATAGCCAATTCGCTTCAGTTCCTGAAACTGCAGGTTCTATCGCTAGCGAAACTGCTGGTTCTATCGCATTCGGTGATGTTGAAACTGCTGGCTCTATCGCTTGTGAAACTGCTGGTTCAGTTGCTTCTGGTGATTGCGGTTCTTCATTCGGTTCTTTTGATAGCGGTTTTGTTTGCTAATCATTAAAGAACTAAATAAATTTTCAAAAGCGGACAATTATTTGTCCGCTTTTTTTAGCATTTCCTTAACTGTGTTTATTGGAATTGCAAATCCTATCCCTATGTTTGAAATGTTGTTGTCAGGGTTATAAATTGATTGGTTAATCCCGACAACCTCTCCTGTTGTTGTAATCAGCGGGCCTCCTGAATTCCCAGGGTTAATCGCCGCGTCTGTTTGAATTTTGTCCTTTGCATAGTCTATTCTTGAAATAATCCCTTGAGTTAATGTTCCGTTAAAACCAAAAGGGTTACCAATCGCAAGAACCTTTTGACCAACTTTAATTTTTTCAGAATCTCCTAGTGAAATTGTGTTTAAATTTTCTTTTGCCTGAATAGAAATTAGCGCTATATCTGTTTTTCCTGTTGTTACAATCTTTGCCTTATATACATGCCCATTATACAAAGTTACATCAATCTTTTTACTATCAGCGATGACATGCGAACTTGTTAAAATTATTCCTCGTTTATCAATAATACACCCAGTCCCGCTAGATACGCCAATAGGTAGTTCTGCGTCAATCGACACAATTGCTGGATTAAGTTTTTCATAAACATTTATGTACATGCTTTCTTCGGTATCGTATGCAAAAACTGCGACGTTTGTAACAAATATGCAACAAATTGTAATAATAATTTTTTTGTACATAAACCTGAAATCCCCCTTTTTAAGTGTATTTTAAACGTGTATTAAAAATAATTCTACTACCAATGTAACAACTTGTTAGAATTATTCTTGCAAGCATTAAACCTTTAATTTATAATATGATTGAAACTATACGTCAGTTTCGGTAGATAATTGTAAGGAAAGGAAAGTAAAATGAGACGTATTGATTTATTCAAACAAGCTTTAAATGAAAAAAGAGCATTAAAAGTTATTTCTGGTATTAACAACTTAAACATCGAAAGAGCAGAAATGGTTATTTCTTCAGCTATTGAAGCAAAAGCTACAGCTGTTGACGTTGCTGCTAATAAAGAAATCTTATCTTTAGCTACTAACTTAATTTCAGAATCAAATTCTGATATCGTATTATTCGCTTCATCTATCAATCCTGTAGATTTAGCTATGGCAGTTAACGAATTCAACGTAGATGCTATCGAATTAGGTAACTTTGATGCATTATACAGTGAAGGTTTAACAATGTCTTCTTCTCAAGTTATTTCACTTGTTAAAGAAACATTATCATTAATCAGCTCAGAAAAAAGAAATGAAATCTTGTTCTCAGTAACAATCCCTGGTTCATTAGCTATTTCTGAACAAATCTCTTTAGCTAGAGAATTAGAAATGTTGAACATCGACTTAATCCAAACTGAAGGTTTTGTTTCTCAAGTAAACAACTTCGAAGGTGCTAGAGCATGGATTAACAGAGCTGAATTAACAATTTCTAACACATTAGAATTATCTAAAAACATTGAATTACCAATCATGACAGCTTCTAACATCAACACAACAACTGCTCAATTCGCATTTGCTGCAGGTGCTAGCGCTATTGGTTG
>CAVCIX010000091.1:0-6566 GCA_963602505.1 Anaerovoracaceae bacterium
CTATTCTATTCTATTCTATTCTATTCTATTCTATTCTATTCTATTCTATTCTATTCTATTCTATTCTATTCTATTAAGCATTATAGCTGACTTTCAGCTATAATGAAATTTGTTTTACAATTGTTTACAAAAATTTCAAATGTTAAGACGATAAGACTTTAAGACTTTAAGTTCATTTATATTTGAAATGACATTTTAATTATAAATCGACTTATTGCCTTAACCGCTATTGTCTTATAGACTAACAACATCAACTACCTTCTCACAACTCTTCAAACCAATCCACAAGCGGACGAATTTCGCCCATTTCGCCTTTGTAATTTTTCAAAACTGTATCAATATCCAAATTTTCTTTTATTGGTTCTGTCGAAAAAATCCCGTCTTTATACACTGACGAAAAGTTTAAGCCGTCATTAGCGCAGTACGGAACATTCACGTTACCGTCTTTTTTCAAATACGCTAAACCGTGCGTTCTGCAAGTTATTCCGCGGTGCAAATACACGCAACAAGATTTATCTATCAAAAATGGGCAAGCATACAAAAATCTTTCGCCCTTAAAGTTTGCTCGTTTACGTCTGATTTCAAGCATATTCAATTTTACTTTTTGTTTAATCTCCTCTGGCAACTCCACAAACGCCTGCATTAAATAACACATTTCTACCCAAGAAAAAGGATATTCGCCAATTTCACAACAATTTGCGCACCCCTCGTGGCAATAGATATGTTCAGAATATTCCGCAAAATATTTGTCGATTTTTGCTTGAAACTCGGTTATAAATTTTTCGTACTCGTTTTGCATAAGCAAATACTATCATAAAATTGATAAAAAATATTTAAGTTATATAATTTATTTACTATGAACAAACACTGTCCGCTTTGCAACAATGAAAATATAGAAACAATAAAAAATGGGGTTAGAGATAACAAATCCATTAATGTTTTGAAATGCCCAAAATGCGAATTAGAATTTTTAGACGAATTTCCGCAAACCTCAACTGAGTTTTACAAAAACGGAAGTATGCATTCAACCATTAACACAAAACTTTGGTTAGAAAAAACTTCAATCGACGACAAAAGAAGGTTTAACGCTTTAAAAAACCGTCTAAAAAACAAATCCTTGCTCGATTTTGGCTCAGGTAGCGGAAACTTTTTAAAACTTGCCTCTAGTGTAACAAAAGCTTGCGCAGGTTGTGAATTAGACTGCTCGTTAGACGAATTATACAAGGAACAAGAACTTGACGTAAGACATAATTTAAACGATTTTTCTGAAACTTTTGACGAAATAACAATGTTTCACGTGCTTGAACATCTTGAAAATCCAAAAGAAATTTTAAATCAACTAAAAGCGAAATTGAACAAAAACGGCGAATTGATAATCGAGGTTCCAAACTCAGATGACGCGCTTTTGACGCTATACAAAAATCAAGCCTTCAAGAATTTTACGTACTGGAGTTGTCATTTATTTGCGTATAATCAAAAAAATTTAAAAATTTTGCTAAACCAAGCTGGTTTTAAAGTAACAAAAGTCGCACACATACAAAGATTTCCGTACACAAACCACATAGGTTGGCTAAAAGACAACAAAGCTGGCGGACACACTAGATATAAAACTTTTATAATCATAAATTATTTTTACACGTTATTTTTAAAACTTACGAAAAAAACTGACACTGTCATGGTTTTTGCAAAAAAATTGAAATAACTTGCTTACAAGATATGTTTATTATAAAATTAAATCGTATAGGACTTATAAACAGAGGAGATAAAAATGTCAAGAAAACCTATTATTGCTGGTAACTGGAAAATGAACCTTTTACAAGCACAAGCAAAAGAAGTATTCGAAGGTGTTAAAAACTTCGTTAAAGATTATAACGCTCCACAATTACCAACAGTAGTAATTGCGCCAGTATTCACATCTTTAGCAGCAGTAGAAACAGTTAAATGTGACTGCGGTTGTGGCGACAACAAAATTTCAATCGCTTGCCAAAACTGCCACTGGGAACAATCAGGTGCTTACACTGGTGAAATTTCAGTAGAAATGGCAAAAGACGCTGGTTGCGATTACGTAATCATCGGTCACTCTGAAAGAAGACAATACTTCTCAGAAACAGACGAAATGATTAACAAAAAAGCTAAAGCAATCCTTGCTGGTGGCTTAATTCCAATCATTTGCTGTGGTGAAACTTTAGAACAAAGAGAAGCTGGCGTTACAGATTCACACATCGCAGGTCAAATCAAAGCTGCATTAGAAGGTATTTCTTCTGAAGATGTTGAAAAATCAGTTATCGCATACGAACCAATTTGGGCTATCGGTACTGGTAAAACTTGCGATTCAGCAGAAGCAAACAGAGTAATCGCTATGATTAGAAACGTAGTTAAAGAAGTTGCAGGCGCTAAAGCTAGCGAAGAAATCAGAATCCTTTACGGTGGTTCAGTAAAACCTGCTACAATTGAAGAACAAATGCGTCAATCAGACATCGACGGTGCTTTGGTTGGTGGCGCTTCATTAAAAGCTGATAGCTTCAACGAAATTATTGCTAACACAATGAAAACAATGTAATTTTAAGCGCGAAAATGCCAAAGGCATTTTCGCGCTTATTAAATAAATAAGACAAGGAGAACAAAAATGACACAACAATTTTCACAACAAGTAAAAATTAGAACAGGTTTATATGTTTTCTTAAAAGAAACTCCAAACCCTGTTGTAATGTATTTTGATAATCCTCAAGCAGCTTACGACGAACTAAAACAAGCTATGAAATCAGCAACTCCAGTTTTAGTTGACAAACAAGCAAACGGACCAATCAAAAGATTATGTGTTGTATCAAACCAAATAAGAGGCTTGGCACTTCAAGATGAACAATACCAATAAAGTTTTAATTGAAGACATAGAAAATGCAGTAAACAAAACACTTGAAGTGGATTTTGACGATATCATAGAAGATATTCCTTCAACAAAACCCGTTCAAGCTCATCTTTCAATAAAATCTCTTGGCGAGTTTATTGAAATCACTGGGAATGTTAAGGCAGATTTAACATTAGAATGTGATTTATGCTTGAAAGAATTTGAGTACAAATTGGACGAGGAGATTGAAGAAACCTTCGCAAAAAACACGCTATTAGAAGAATACGGACAAGAAACAGAAATTAAAGATGGACAATTTGTAACCGACCTTCAAGGTAGCAACGAAATTGATATATGTGATTTATTGTATCAATATGTAATATTAAATATACCAAATAAAAAAGTTTGTGGTATAAATTGTAATAAGGGGACTTTTATCACAGATGAAGAATTTGTGGAAGAAGACCCAAGAATGGAAGTATTTAAAAACATCAAAATTGATAAGAAATAAAAGAAAGGTATAGAAAAATGGCAGTACCAAAGAAAAGAACAGGCGCAAGAAAACAAGCAACAAGACGTTCACACTGGAAAGCAATTAAACCAGCTACAACAAAATGTTCACATTGTGGCGCAACAGTATTAGCACACACAGTATGTACTGAATGTGGTTATTACAAAGGAAAAGCAGTAAGCATTAAATCTGCAGACTACGTAGAAGCTACAGAAGCTAAAAAACCTGCAAAAAAAGCTTCAACAAAAAAAGCAACTAAAAAAGTTGAAGAAAAAGTTGAAGAAGTTAAAGCAGAAGAAACAACTGAAGAAGTAAAAGCAGAAGCTGAAGAAAAAACAGAAGAATAGTTTTTACTAAAAATCAGAGGAATAAATGACAAGAATAGCAATAGATGCAATGGGTGGTGATTATGCTCCGCATGAAATAGTTGCGGGTGCAGTTTGGGCTGCCTATGAATACAACGTACCTATCGAACTTGTTGGAAGACAAGAAGATATTCAACGTGAATTGGACAAAATAAAAAGCGAAGGCTTTTTATCCGATTGCGGTCATAAAGGTGCAAAAAAACGTATTCGCGTTGACATCTCTAAACTTGACATCAAGATAACACATGCCGATGAGGTTATTGAAATGGGTGAACACCCAGGGCAAGCAATCAGAAAGAAGAAAAAATCTTCAATCGTTGTTAGCGTAAAATCAGTAGCCGAAGGAAGTTCCGACGCACTTGTGGCTGCTGGCTCAACAGGAGCTGCAATGGCTGCAAGTTTGTTTGGCATGGGTAGAATTGCTGGTATTAGCAGACCTGCTATCGCAGCAACTTTACCATCTTTAAAGAAACCTATCGTTGTCATTGACGGTGGCGCTAATAGCGAATGTACTCCTGAAATGTTGTACCAATTCGCTATTATGGGTTCTTTATATTCTAAACAATTGTTAGGCATCAAAGAACCTAGAGTAGGTGTTTTAAACATTGGTTCTGAAGAAACAAAAGGTAACACGCTTGCTCAAGAAACTTACAAAATTTTGGAACAAAACAAAGATAAATTTAATTTTGTAGGTAACATTGAAGGTAACAAATTACTTCTTGATACTTGCGATGTTGTTGTTTGCGACGGTTTTGTCGGCAACGTAACATTGAAAGTTACAGAAGGTGTTGCTTCATTATTATTTAGATTAATTAAAGAACAATTCGCAACCTCAATCGTGGGCGGAGTTGTTGGTTTAATGGCTAAAGTATTTTTAAGTAAAATTTACCCAAGAATTAACTATGAAGAATACGGCGGTTCTTTGTTATTAGGCGTAAAAGGCATTACAGTTATTTCTCACGGAAGAAGTAAAGCTTATGCTATCAAAAACGCGGTTAGAGTAGCAAAAGAAGCAGTTGAAACAGGGTTAAATAAAAAAATTACAGAACTTATCGGAGGATAATTGAAAAAAATAGCATTTTTATTCCCAGGACAGGGTTCCCAAGCAGTTGGCATGGGAAAGGATTTGTATGATAATTACGAGTCAGCTCGTAAAGTTTTTGAAACTGCCAACAAGGTTTTAGACAAAGATATTACAAAAATGTGTTTTGAAGGCCCTGAAGAAGACCTAAAACAAACAATAAACACGCAACCAGCAATATTAACAACTTCAATTGCAGCCTTGGAAGCGTTTAAATCAGAACTTGATGTAACTCCAGCCTTCACTGCGGGTCATAGTTTAGGCGAATATGGCGCTTACTACGCATCAGGAGTTATTGATTTAGAAACTGCTTTAAAACTTATTCAAAAAAGAGCAGAATTAATGAACGAAGTTAAAGGTGGTTCTATGGCAGCCGTATTAAAGGCTGATGAAGCACTAATTAAAGAATGCATTGGCGAGGTTGAAGGATACGTTGATATCGCAAACTACAACTCACCTGCACAAATCGTTATCACAGGTGATAGCGACTCAGTTAAACAAGTTTGTGAACTTTTAACAGAAAAAGGCGTAAAAAGAATCGTTCCACTTGCCGTTTCAGGTGCCTTCCATTCAGAATTTATGAAGCAAGCTGGTGAAAAATTTGCAGAATTTGTTAAAGATGTTGAAATTAAAGAAACAAACATTCCAGTTGTAACAAACGTAGATGCCGAGTTTACAACAAACAACTTTAAAGAAAAAATGTCTAAACAAATTTATTCATCTGTATATTGGTACCCTTCAATCGAAAAAATGATTGAACAAGGTGTTGATACATTTATTGAATTTGGCAACGGAACAGTTCTAGCTGGTTTGAACAAGAAAATTAATCCAGAAATTACAACATATAATATTTATGATAAACAATCCTTGGTTGAAACCATTGAAAAATTAAAAGGAGTATAACAATGAGTGAAAAATTAGCGCTAGTAACAGGCGGTTCTCGCGGTATTGGTAAAGCATGCGCACTTGAACTTGCAAAAGCTGGTTACGACGTAATCATTAACTACGCTGGCAACGAAGAAGCAGCTAAACAAACTGTTTCAGAAATCGAAGCTTTAGGCGTAAAATCAGAAGCTTTCAAATTTGATATCGCAAATAACGAAGAAGTAAACAACGTTATCGCATCAATTATTGAAAAATATGGCAGAATTGACGTACTTGTAAACAACGCTGGCATAACTCGCGACGGCTTATTCATGAGAATGAGCAAAGAAAACTGGGACGCAGTTATCAACACTAATTTAACTGGTGCATACAACGTTACACAACCAGTTATTAAATTAATGATGAAACAACGTTCTGGCGCAATCGTAAACATGGCAAGTATCGTAGGTGTTTATGGTAACGCAGGTCAAGCAAACTACGCAGCTGCAAAAGCAGGCTTAATCGGATTTACTAAATCTTTAGCTAAAGAATTAGCATCAAGAAATATCCGCGTTAACGCCGTTGCACCTGGATTTGTTCAAACAGATATGACAAAAGGTCTTGATTCTGAAAAAATTTCTGAACATATTCCACTAAAACGTTTGGGCGAAGCACAAGATATTGCAACAGCTGTAAAATTCTTGGCAGTTGATGCTCAATATGTTACAGGTCAAGTATTGCAAGTCGATGGAGGGTTAACAATATAAACCATTTCGCGCAAATCTTAACAAAAATGTTAAAAAATTTGCAAAAAAATGTTTACCTAGTATAATTAAATTATAAAGTAATAAGATAGTTACAAAAAAGAGGAAAAAAAAACAATGAGTACATTAGAAAAAG
>CAVCIX010000092.1:0-6558 GCA_963602505.1 Anaerovoracaceae bacterium
TGTGTTTTGAATATAAATCATAGATTGAAAATTCATCAATCATAACCTCTTTATAATCAAGTCTTTCTTTTACTGTTATCATTGCTAAAAAGAATAAACCACCAATTTTTATTGGTACTGCAAATCTATGAATAATTTGAGTATCAAATAATAAAGGTCTTTTAAGCTCGTTATGTCTTAATATTGGAATTGATTTATAGAATATTGTATCAACGTTAGAGATTAGTTCTTTCTTTATATAAGCGTATCTGCTTTCAACATCACGAGTGAAAATTGTTGATATAATTTTATTCAAATGCTTTTTTGATAAACCAGCAACCATTTTAGTTTTGTTATTTTGCACATAGATTTTATCTTCATTTTTTAGAACAGCATTATGAATATCTGCTTTTTTAATATCCTTTACTGCTTTCCCCTCAAACTTAAGCTCTTTAATATTTAAAATCTCAATGTTTTCTATATCAGCATTGTTATAATAAACGGCATCAACCATTTTGCCGTCTTTTCTCATTAATTTTAAAGGTTCATAAACAATACTACTCATATTGCTATTTTATCATAAAGAATATCTTGCTTAAAATTGGAGAATTTTTGTCTAAATTCTATCTGTTTATATTCCGAAAATATTTTTAATTTTATGAAACCTTTTGCCCTAAATAATCAAACCAAGAGTTAAAAGAAATTTTTTATGAAAGGAAAAAATTAAAACCAGTAAATAACATAACCGAAATATCAATTAATAAATAAAAATTTGTTATATAATAAACTAACAGATATTGATATGGAGTTAGTTTAAGATGAATGAAAAAGAAAAGATGTTAAGTGGGTTATATTATAATCCTGAAGATGCAGTTCTAAAAGGCGATAGGATGAATTGCAAAAAGTTGTGCCACAAGCATAACCAACTTTCTCCAGAAAATTTAGATGAAAGAAAAGATTTATTAAAACAGATTTTAGATTCAACCAAAAGTAATTTCTTGATTGAGCAACCCTTCGTATGTGATTACGGTTACAACATTGAAATTGGCGAGAATTTTTATTCTAACCACAACCTAACAATTTTAGACTGCCACAAAGTAAAATTTGGCGATAACGTATTTATTGGTCCAAATTGCAGTTTTTACTGCGCATTACATCCCCTTGATGCAAAATCAAGAAATGAAGGCTTAGAATATGCAAAACCAATTACTGTCGGCAATAACGTTTGGTTTGGCGGTAGTGTAATCGTTCTTGCTGGCGTAACAATTGGTAATGGAGCGGTTATCGGCGCTGGAAGTGTTGTTACAAAAGATGTTCCAGAAAACGTAGTAGTTGCAGGAAATCCCGCAAAAGTGATTAAGGAAATTCAACAAAATGGATAAATTTTTAAATGACATTCTTAACAAATTCATTGATATAGAAGAAGTTGAGGCTATCGCCTTTGGTGGCTCAACCACTGCAAAAACGTCAGATAACAAATCTGATATTGATATATATGTTTTTTCGAACTCTGATATTCCAATAGAAAAAAGAGAACGTATCCTCAAACCAATTTCTTCAAAACACGAAATCGGCGGAGAATATTTTGGCACAGGCGATGAGGCTTGGATTGACGAATTAAATCAACAATTAGACCTTATGTATTGGAATATGTCTTGGTTTGAAAATACGGTTAAAAATGTTTGGCAAAAGCATTATCCCTCAAACGGCTATACCACTTGCTTTTTATATACATTAAAAAACTTTGACATAATTTATGATAAAAATAATTGGCTTAAACCTCTACAAGAGATGTTAAACGTAGAATATCCAAAAGAATTGCAAAATAACATCATCAAACGAAATATTATGCTAATGAAGGACAAGCCTTTTGCCTCATACTACGAGCAAATAGAAAAAGCTATCAAAAGAAACGATATCAACAGTATCAACCACAGAATATCAGCGTTTGTTGCGAGTTATTTTGATGTAATTTTTGCATTAAATAAGCAATTACACCCTGGGGAAAAACGGTTAATAAATTTTGCACTAAACAATTGCAAAATACTACCAAACGAGTTTGAAAATAATCTTTCAAAGTTGTTTACTCAGCCTAACGACGCGACTTTGGAGATATTAAACTCAATTGTTGACGAAATAAAATTGACAATCAAAAACAACTTATAACTCCACACATTATTCTCTTATTTTGTGCTATATTTTATTCGGGAGAAACATAAAATGTGGATTGTATATGCAATTGGAAGCGCACTATTTGCTGCACTTACCGCAATAACTGCAAAAATCGGAATTACAAATGTAGATTCTAACCTCGGAACCGCGATTAGAACTTTTGTCGTCTTAATTATCGCAACAGGAATTGTGTTTTCGACAAAAAGTTTTCATCAAATTCCAAATCTAAGCACTAAAACTTGGGTATTTCTAATTATTTCTGGGCTAATGACTGGTCTATCTTGGCTATGCTATTTCAAAGCATTACAAATGGGCGACACAACTAAAGTCGTTACAATCGACAAATTCAGCCTAATTTTCGTACTCATTTTGTCAGGCTTGGTATTAAAAGAAGGCATAAATTTAAAAATGTTCATAGCGTCAATTTTAATCACAGTTGGCACTATTTTAATGGTTATATAATTTTCTAAATTTTCTTAAATTTATCAGCATCCAAATATTTGATTACTCTAGCTGGATTACCGACAACAACTGCATTATCAGGAACATCCTTTGTAACAACTGAACTTGCGCCAACAATAGCATTTTCGCCAATTGTAACCCCTGGTAAAATAGTTACATTAACGCCAATCCATACATTTTTCTTGATATGAACAGGTTTGCAGGTGATAACTGGTCTATCATAAAAATCGTGGTTATTAGTCGCAATCGTACAATTTAAAGAGATTTTTGTGTCATCTTCAATTGTCAAACCGCCTGCCGACATACATTGAAAACCATTCATCAAAACAACGTTATTGCCTATTTTGACGTTTTTTGCAAGATTTACAAAAATAGGTGCGTTAATCATTGTATTTTCGCCAAGATTTTCACCAAAAAGTTCTTTGATTAAATTTTTACTTTCTTCTGTTTGTGGCAAAGTATTATTAATTTTAAAGCACAATTGCGAACTTCTAACGTATTCCGCAAATCGTTCTTCGTCTTTTATTCTTAAATCAATTCTAGTTTCTTCCATTTCAAATACCTCATTCATTTACAGAATAAGAATACCACAACAAAGCAAGATTTAAAGCTAAATTTACACCCAATCTTCAAAAAGATTTTTTGAATAATCTCTATTTGGATTTGAATGAAATTTTTCCATAGCTTTTTCAACTAATGACATAAAATCAGTTTTATTCTTGCAATTTTTTAATTCATCTAGGCTCAAAATACCGTCACCGTTTGAATCTGCTTGCCTTAATTCTTCAAGATTTTGCATATTATTTCTTGCATTAATTTTTGCGTCTAATTCTTTATCAGAAGAAGAAACTACCAACATTTTTCCGTTTTCGTCTTTCATTTTTGATAATGGCAACATAATATAACTTGAGTTATAACCTCTATTAAATTCAATTCCGCTAGTCATAAAACCTCTCTCCAACCTTTACAACTTCATTTTTACATGATTTCAGCCTGTTTTAATCCTCTTTTTGAACGAAAATAGGTTATCAAATGATAACCTATTTTTCATGTATAAATTATTTTTATATTTATCTTACTAGAACTAATCTCGTTTTGGTTTAATAGTATTTCCAGTTCTTTTTGGAGTATCTGTGCTTTCATTATTATTGATATTTTTTGGTTTATCTGTTTTCTTTGGGGAATCTGTACTTTCGTTATTTTTTGTATTATTTGGTTTGTCTGTGTTATTTGGCGACACTGTATTTTCGTTATTTTGTGGCGCAGTTGGTTTCTTTTTAGTAGTAGTCATCTTAAAAGAGTCCATAACTCCGTCATGTGAATCTTTTTTACCTGCAAGAGCTTCAGCCAAATCAGCTTCTAACTTTGCCATACCTTTATCTTTAGAATCTGTTGATTTTGCTTCAGGTTTTTGAATAAGCACTTTTAAATCTTTTGCAATTTTACTAATGTCTACCATAGAACGCCCTTTCTTTTATTAATTGTACAAAACTGGTTAATAGTTTAAACTACCCAAGATAATAAATTTTGCTACTTTTTTAGCTTATTTTTAACATTTTTTTACATAAAATGCGTTATTTTTGATTATTTTCGCAAAAAATGTATCATTTTATAACAATTATCAATAATTTTTCTAAAAATGTATCAATAAATTTTTTCATCGTTTTTTAATAAAACAAAAGTAAGGAAAATCATGATAAATAACATTAATAAAACTGGACAAATTTTTAATACATCAACCCAAAGCTTAGTTGCGCCACAACAGGGTTCTGATAACGTAAGTATTTTTACTGATAGTTCACAAAAGAAAGAAAAGCTATCGAAGGAAGAGAAAAAAGCGATTAGACAAGCTGAAAAAGAGGAACGAAACAGAATTAACAACACCCCTGACGGAATTATTCAGGGCGGAAAACAAGGTTCAAAAGCTGGCGATTGCTGGTTATTGGCACAAATGAATTCTATGTCAAAAACCGATTGGGGCAAAGAAGCTTTAAAAAATGCGATTACAAAAGAAGCAAATGGTGATTTCACCGTTCATTTTAAAGGCGCAAACAAAGATATAACCGTAACTGCGAACGAGTTCAAAAAAGGTCAAAGAAATAGCAGTTTCTCTTCTGGCGATGCAGATGCATTATTGCTTGAAATCGCAGTAGAAAAGCATTTTGAAGCAGAAAATATCAATTCAGGCTCTATTTCAGGTAACGATTTAGCAGGCGAAGACTCACTCCAATACTTGCTTACAGGTGCAAAAGGACGTCAAACAAATAGAGAAGAATCTTATAAACAAGTTTTATTAGCAATGGCAAAAAGCCCTGAAGACAATGCGGGCGTTGCTGCGACATACATTTACTACGACCAAGCTCAAGGTTCTGGCGGTACAAGCCACGCAATCTCAGTTCAAAAGGTAATTCTTAATGATAAAGGCGACATTAAAGAGGTTGTGCTTTTGGATTCTTACAAACCTGATAGCCCATTTAAAAAATCTTATGGTCAATTTGTCAGAGAATTACAATGTTTTGGCTATACAACAAAACCTGTTCCTAGAACTGAACAAGCAGAATAGCAATTATTTTGTTAAAAATATGTTATATTGAGCACTTTCAGGCAACACTTTAATCTCGTTGCCTCTAAAAATAACGCCAATATACTTAACTATTCTATCGCCTAACCCTTCGCATTCAAATTTATCGCGGTTAAGAGTTAAGGTATAATTTATTTTAATTAATTCATTTCCGACATTTCTAACAAAGAAATGGTCAAAAACGATTTCCGCATTATCAGCCGCATAGCCATTTTCGTGTAGTTGATCCACTACGCCAATAACTTGTGTATCTTTTTTGATGTATAACTTATTTTTATAAAAAACATCATTTACAACTTTAAATTTTATCCAATCACCGACTTCGACTTCGTTGTGATGAGTTGAAATCAATTGTGTTGGAGTTATTTTTATAGGTAGCTTTTCTGCTTTAGCGCAAGGCATAAACAAAATTGCAAACATAATCAAAAATAAAAGTTTTTTCATTATTCTAATTCCTCAAATATACGGTAAAAACATCTTTATCAGGGATTAAAAAGGCTTCTCCACCTCTTACCCATATTGAACTAAAGAAATGTTCTAAAAACAATTCATGCGGATTTCCTTTTTGATAAATAACCCCATTTAGGCTTTTATTACCCATTTTCAACTGTTCAACATAAAGAGAGCCGACTTTACCCTCAAAACCATTTTCGCAACGTTCTGTCAAAAGCCCAGTTACGATTGTGTCTTTCTTTATATCACCAACATCTTCAACAACTTTAAATTCCAAGTAATCACCTTCTTGTAAAGCTAAAGTCGAGGTTGTGTATTTGTATTTTGGCGTGATTTTTATTGCTATATCTTGAGCGTAGCAAATTTGATTAGCAAAGATAAATAGCGTTAAAGTGATAAGAAATTTTTGCATTATAGAGCGCCTCTTTTTGCAGCTCTTTCTTTTTCTTTTTGTTGGAATTTCTTAATATCTTTTTCCGCAGTGTAAGTCCAGTTAACATAATAAATATTTTTTGTCATAGGACTTGATAAGTATTGTGGATATTTTTTATAGATATATTCGTAATCCTTCATCAAACGTTTTGAAGTTTTTGGATGAGAGATTGATAAACCCCAATCCCAAACGCTTTCTCCGCCAATTTTGTTCATAACTGTAATCATTGCAATTGGGTTGTAACCAGCTTTTACCATATAGTCGATACCATTCAAATCAGCTTTGTACTCATAAGATTTTGAGTTGAAAGACATAGCAATTGATTTGAAAAATCCGCCGTAATAATCCATTGCATGAACTATTTCGTGAGAAAGTATTGCTGCTAATTCATCGTCATTATCAACATAATTCAAAAGTCCTGCATAAACTTTTATATTTTTATTACTATAATAAGTAGCTGCATTTACGGTGTAATTAC
>CAVCIX010000093.1:0-6497 GCA_963602505.1 Anaerovoracaceae bacterium
TTACAAATCTAACCGTAATATTTTGAAAATATTATACGTTGCAATTGCTTGTTGCTATTTTATTTTCTGCACTTGTAGCGTAAAAACAAGAACTGTAAAAAATGTTTTTAATGAAATTAAAAGATATGGAATTGTGCAATTCCGCGAGGATTATTACTGTTTAAAACACCTAGAACAGGGCAGATACCTAACAGATTGGTGCTCAGTTATTGATATTTTAAAAGAGCGTTTTAACAAACCAGAATACAAAGTTTTAATTTACGCGAAATCAGGAACTGCATACCTGTCAGAAATGATGAAAAATAGACAAGGCTTTAACTATGAATTTAAAAACATAGACACAACTGGAATAAATCCTGATGATTATGATATCCTAATCACACCTAGACAAGGTCAATTTCTAACTAACTTCAAAAAGTCTAATATTGACGTAGAAAGAAAAGATTTGAACAATATTCCTCAAGATATAGAAAAGTTTTGTTTTTATATGAATTTCGAGAACGTTATATCAAATAGCCCAAACAAATCAACTGGCGAACCAGTTTATAAAAAGTGCTTTTTGACCAAGAAATTTTATCAAAATCACCCATTCAAAATGTATGCTCTAACACAAGAGTACAACATTTTATACAACAAAAATTCTATTTCTAAGTTCAAATAAAACTAAACTCTGCCGTACATATCTTCGTATCTGATGATATCTTCTTCTAGCAAAATGCTACCTTGTTGAAGTTCAATGATTTCAACATCATCGTCAGAAAGATTTTGCAATGAGTGTTTTTCACCAATTGCAATATCAACACTTTGACCAACTGATAATTGAAGAGTTTCATCACCTTTTAGAACAGTTGCGTTACCGTAAGCCACAACCCAGTGTTCAGCACGGTGATTATGAGATTGAATTGACAATTTTTGACCTGCATTAACGTGAATTTTCTTTGTCAAAAATCCTTCGCCAGAAGCGATACAAGTGTAATAGCCCCAAGGTCTGTAAACTGTTTTATGAATCCTGTGGGCATCGTCATCGTTTTTCTTTAATCTTTCATATATTTTTTTAACGTCTTGTGTATTGTTTGTTTTGCAAGCTAAAATTGCGTCTTCTGTTTCAACAACAACTGTATCTTCTAGACCAATTGTTGCAACAAGTTTTGATGAAGAATAAGCAAAAGAATTTTTAGAGCCTTCATCCATAACGTTTCCGATGAAAACGTTACCGTTAGCGTCTTTTTCGCTTACATCATAAATCGCCTGCCAAGAACCAATATCGTTCCAATCACTTTCTAATTTTACTAAAGCGATTTTGTCAGATTTCTCCATAACCGCGTAATCAACTGAAATACTTGGCATTTTGTTGAAAGATACAAATGGAATTTCTGACGATTTTGAAAAATCAAATTCGCCCAACAAACCAAAAATTTCAGGATTTGCCTTTTCTAACTCGCTCAAAAAAGTTGAAGCTTTAAACATAAATATACCGCTATTCCAGTAGTAAGTACCTTCGTCGATATATTTTTGAGCAGTTTTTGCGTCAGGCTTTTCTACAAATTGTTTAACTTTAAAGCCGTCGCAAATTTTTTCATCTTCAACGTTAATGTAACCGTAACCAGTTTCAGGATAAGACGGTTGAATACCAAAAGTTACGATATAACCTTCTTTTGCAATTTTTTCACCACGCATAACTGTTGTTTTAAATGCGCCTAAATCCTTGATTAAAGGGTCAGAAGGGGCAACAATAATTACTGGATCTTCTTCTTTTGAGATAGATTGAATATATTTTGTTGCAACCGCAATTGCAGGAGCAGTGTTTTTTGCAACAGGTTCAGCTAAAACCTTTGCCTTTTTGCTCATAGCTTGCAATTGGTATTTAACGTTTGAAACATGTTTTGTATTTGTAATACTGATAATATTTTCTGATGGTGCAAAACAAGCCAATCTTTCAAAAGTTGATTGGATTAAACTTTTGTCCATATTCAAGTTTAACAATTGTTTTGGGTATAGCTCTCTTGATAAAGGCCACAATCTACTTCCAGAGCCACCAGCTAATATTAATCCGTACATAATTTTCTCCTATAAATTCGTATTATTATAATATCAGAAAAAAAAAATATAAACAAATCTTAATCAGGTACTTGAATTTAGATTATGTTTAAAATAAGATTAATTTACAGGCTTTGGCACCTGTAAATTTCGCAACCTAAAAAATAATAATACATTAGAAATAAAGGAATGGAAAGATGAAAAATCCGATTATTGAAAATTTAGAAAATGGCTTCAAAAAAGCTGAAATTCCTCAAATGAATCCTGGTGATACTGTAAAAGTATTCGTAAGAATCGTTGAAGGTAACAAAGAAAGAACCCAAGCATTCGAAGGTACTGTTATTAAAGACAGAGGCGAAGGTTTAAATAAAACAATCACAGTAAGAAAAGTATTCCAAGGTGTTGGCGTTGAACGTGTATTCTTAATCCACTCACCAAGAATCGAAAAAATCCAAGTTCTAAGACGTGGTGACGTTAGACGTGCTAAATTGTACTACTTAAGAGAACGTTCTGGTAAAGCAACTCGTATTAAGGAAAAAATTGAAAAAAGATAGTCATATTCACTGGTATCCAGGGCATATTGCAAAAGCCGAAAGACAACTTAAAGAGAAATTAAATCTTTGCGATGTTGTTATTGAAGTTTTAGATGCAAGAATCCCGTTTAGCAGTACATATAACAATATTGAATCATTATTAGGCGGGAAACCCCGCCTAATTTTGTTAAATAAGGCAGATTTGGCAGACAGAAACGAACTTAAACTTTTTATCAGCAAAATAAAAGAAAGTTCAGGTTGCGAGGTCTTAGTTACTGATGCAAAAAATTCAAAAGACTTAGCACCAATTATCAAAAAGACACTAGACCTTGCAGAACCTAAAATTCAAGCTCAAATGGCAAAAGGGTTATTACGCAGACCCGCAAGAGTTATGGTAGTTGGCATGCCTAATGTCGGCAAGTCTAGCGTAATCAACAAATTAACAAAATCCTCAAAAACAAAAATAGGCGCTCGCGCAGGTATAACACGCCAACAACAATGGGTAAGAATTAACAAAGACCTTGACTTGTTGGACACTCCAGGGATTATCCCAATGCGACAAGACGACCAAGAAACAGCAACAAAGCTTGCTTTCGTAAACTCTGTTTCTGAAAATGCTTATGACAACGAAACAGTAGCACAAGAATTATTGAATATTCTTTCAAGAAAATATTTAAAACAAATTCAAGAATACTACAATGTAGAAGAATTATCGCTTGAAAGTATTGCAAAAAGCAGAAATTGGATAGTTTCTAACGCTCAACCTGATATTGAGCGAACTGCGACTTTTGTTTTAAAAAACTTCCGCGACGGAAAAATAGGAAAATTTATTTTAGATGAACTCGAACCACAATCTATTTGAATTTGATAAATCCTTAGGTATAGAATTTTTAATCGGAACCGACGAAGCAGGCAGAGGTCCTGCATCAGGCGGAGTTTTTGCTTCCGCAGTGTATATAAATAATTTTGATATAGAAAAAGACTTGTCTAAATTAAACGACTCAAAAAAACTTTCCGCTAAAACAAGAGAAGAACTTTACGACATTATTTTAAACAACACAGTAAACTCGACAGTTTGCGTCGAAGTTGCAGAAATTGAAAAATACAACATTCTAAATTGCTCGCTAAAAGCAATGAAATTAGCTTGCGAGAACGTAATTAATAAAATAATAAACCCACAACAAACAAATTCTGACAACTTACTTACCATTGTTGACGGAAACCAATTAATCAGAAATTACGCATACCCGCAAAAGTGGGTTAAAAAGGGCGATGCGACCTCTGCATCAATTGCTAGTGCAAGCATTTTGGCAAAAGTTTCGCGTGATAGATACATGCAAAAACTTCACGAGGAATTTCCGCAATACAATTGGGCAAAAAACGCTGGATATCTAACCAAGGAGCATATTGAAGCGATAAAAAAATACGGTCCTTGCAAGTATCACAGACTTTCTTTTTTGAAAAACATTTTGTCAGAGCAACCTAAACAAATGAGTTTATTATAATGGCAATTTCAGCAAATATCGACAACTACATAAAGGATTCCCTAATCAACGGCAAAGTTTGCAGATTTAACAAACCAACCGTGAGCGTTTTTATCACAAAAATTGTTGCAAACATGCCAGAAGCGCAGAAACAAGATTATTATTTTGCAGTAAAACAAGCAATGCAGATTTGGAACAAATTTTCAGCGGTTAAATTTGTTGAAGTTAGCAATCAAAATGCAGATATAGTAGTCGTTTGGACAAAAGTTGGAATTAAAAACGAGGGCAATTGCAAGTATAGAAGCATTATTGCAAATGAAATAAAAGCTATCACAATTGAAATTGGACTTGATAACGAATTTTCGCCAAAAATAATTAATAATTCAACCATTTTGCATACTTGCTTACACGAATTTGGGCATTCCTTAGGGCTTGGACACGGCGTAGATATTGACGATTTAATGTTTGTACCGCATCAAAAAACTTTAAATTCGCCAAGCGAAAACGATTTACTTGTACTAAACATTTTATACAAAAACCCACTCGGAACGACCTTTGAAAACCTTGCTAAATACTAGTATAATAAGCTTTTTATGTCATTTTTATTCAAGTTATAAAGCGAAGAAAGAATTATCGAAATTTCTTTTGATTTGAACCCTTGTTGCTTTAGTATTTCAATTTTTTCTTTAATTTCAGACATATCTGACTTTTCTTGTGCGAAGGTCATAGCAACGATTTCGCCTTTAACCTCCTCACTAAAATGTGTTATAACATTTGAAATATCATCAACAACAATTTCTTCAAAAAGTTTTGTAAGCTCTCTGCCAACTGCGACCTTGATTTCAGGCGCAATAGCCTGTATTGTTTTTAAAGTTTTGACTAAACGATTTGGCGACTCATAGAACACCATATTTGAGAATTTATGCGTGTTGTACAAGTCTTGAATTTGTTTTTCAGTCTTTGGCAAGAACCCTACAAACGTGTATTCTTCAGTTTTTCTAGGGACTTGTGATAAAAAGGTTGAAACCGCACAAGAACCAGTTAATGAGGTTGTCGAAATATTATTTTTGCGTAATTCCTCTAATAAAACTGCCCCAGGGTCGCAAATAAGCGGAGTTCCAGCGTCAGACACTAACGCAATTGTTTTACCTGAATTCAACAATTCCAACATCATAGAAACGCGTTCACGCTCGTTGTATTTGTGATATGATACCGTTTTTGTCTTGATATCATAGTGATTAAGCAATTTTTGCGTAACACGAGAGTCCTCACATGCAATAATATCAACTTCCTTCATAATCTCAATTGCGCGAAGTGTAATATCCTTGATGTTTCCAATCGGAGTTGGAATTATGTAAAACTGAAATTTTCTAGCCATAAAAGCATATTAAAACAAAATCAGAGTAACATCAACTATTTGCAACTTGTATTTTCCCAAGATAGCATTGTACCATTAGGACATTTACCATTTGTTGCCTTAAGATAATCCATATTACCAGTTTGAATTACCCATCCAGTACAATTACCGGCAATTGCATTTGATGGAGTAAAACAATTGGTAATAAGCTGACTGTTTGAATAGTTATAGCCCACCGGAAATAGTTCATCGTTAGAATCTATAGAGAAAGCGAACAATTCTTTATTCCATATAGCACTTCCTTTGGGACCATCTATATCAACCGTTATTTGTGGCATCGTTCCAACAAACAAGTTCAAAGAAGCTCCGTCAGCAAGTAAAACTTTGTAATCACTATCCCAGTTATAAGGACTATCAGGATCACCTGTGCCATCTGAGAATTTTCCGTCTTTTTGTAAAAAGCACCCTTCGCCAGTACCAATTCCGCAATCTTTTGATACTTTCATAAATTGTGTTAGTCTTTTTGCAAAGCGTTCAGTTTTTGCTTCTTCAGTTGTATCATTTATAAACCACGTCATAATCGGTCCATATGTAGCAGTTGCACGTCCATAAGCATCATTTAAGTTTGCATAAATTTTTCTTACTTTTGCAACTCTTTCTCTATCTCCTGTTGATTGGTTTAAGTTTGGAATAGTCAACGCTGCAACCACACCAATAATGCCCATTACGACCAATGTTTCGGCGAGTGTAAAAGCTATCGCTTTTACTAGTGAGTTGTGAGTAGTGAGTGGTGAATAGACTTTATTGTCATTGCGAGCTTTAGCGAAGCAATCCAAAAAGAATGCAATTGTGGATTGCCACGTCCTCACGATGTTCGTCCTCGCAATGACGCCACTTGCTTGACTATCACTTGTCGATTCACTATTCACAAATAGCGATTCACTATTTAACCACTTTCTCATAAGCTCGCTCTTTCCTTTATGCTCTCAATACTTTCATTATAACAATTTGAGCGAACGCTCGCAATACGGCTATTCTATTCTATTCTATTCTATTCTATTCTATTCTATTCTATTCTATTCTATT
>CAVCIX010000094.1:0-6293 GCA_963602505.1 Anaerovoracaceae bacterium
AATCTAGACTTGTTAAAAATATTTTTCAATACATTAAAAATTCAACATTCACAATGCTCAGAATGTTTATTGTATATCGTCCATTCAGATTTTTTGTGACTTTTGCGCTAATCTTTTTATTTTTAGGCTTAATTTTAGGCGGAAGATTTTTATATTTCTATTTTACAGTTGGCGGAAATGGCCATATTCAATCATTAATTTTAGCCGCAATATTTATCATAACTGGCATACAGATAGGCTTAATTGCGGTTTTAGCTGATTTGATTGCAATAAATAGAAAACTTCTTGAAGATGTTCAAGTAAGAATTAAAAAGTTAGAACGCAAATAAAAAGCGATTTTTAAATCGCCTTTTATAATTATGCAATTGATTTCAATTTGTTATCTGCTTCAACCACTTCTGTTGGCAAACCTACGTGGTGAATTCTTGGAATGATATAGTCTTCGTGGTATTCAACTGGCTCAGAAGAATCATCATCAGTATCGTTGCAAACGAATATTAATTTGCCGTCTGCGGTAGTTTTTGCACCGATAACAGTGATTTCGTGACCATTTACAATATTGTTATTTTCATCAGTTGAAGTATAACCAATAATTACATTTTGACCCATTGCCATTGAGTTTAACAAGCTACGTTTAATAACGTTAGGTTCAGCAGTATGACCTACTAGTCTTGCAACAGGATTACCATTTTCATCTGTAGCTTCTTTAACATCTTGGAATGTAACTGAAGTTTTGTTTGTATCTGTAACGATTGATTCTGTAAATGTTTTTTCGATTTCAACAAGACCTCTATCTCCAGGGCCAAATGAAGCAACACGCACATCGTTTAATGAGTTGTAAGTTTGTTGTGAACCTACGTTCATAAATGTTGATTGCATTAAAACATCTAGTGGAGAGCGTTCTAGCGCATCTCTATCAATTGTTTGAATATGTGCTCTGAAAATAGCATTTTTATCAGGTGCAATAGTAACTTCAGCTTTGTTACCTTCCTTCATTTGATAAGGAATTTTAAAGTTATCTAAAAGCCATTTTGCATCGTCTTGGTTTTCGCAAAGATTTTTTAAATCAATAGTTTTTGTGCTAGCCATTTTTTCAGAAGATAAACCTTCTGCAACTCTTGCAAATTCAGCTGGCATTTGACTAGCTAAATTGTACTCAATACTTGCTGCAACACAACAACCCGAATGAGGAACTTCTGTTGTAGATGGGTCATATTCCTTCAAAACAGGTTTAATATTATCTGGAATATTACCAAAATGTTGAGTGATAATTAATGGATTAGCAATAGTTTTAACAGTGTCGTTTAACATTGTTTTTGCATCTAAACCATTCGCACGTTTGTTTGTAATAATTTTATGTAAATTGTCTAAAGTTGATGATTTGTCGTTTGATTTGTTATTCAACAATACACCAGTTTTTAGCATGTAATCTAAAGATTTTTTGCCTTCTGCATCAAGATTTGCTGAAACCTCAGTAAATTTTTGAATATCAGAAGATGACTGCAACGTCGTTTTTACAACGTTTACAGGATTGTATGAAGTAAATGAAGGGCGAGTAACAGTATTGTTGTTGTAATTAGACGCTAAAACGCCTGCATTAACTTTAGTTTTTGCAGGTTGAACATAAATATTTGTATTTTTAATACCTGTTAAGTTTGATATCATTAAAAAAGCGCCTTAATTTACCTTATATTTATATAACGTAAATAACTTTTAAAATTTGCTATTTTAGGGTATAATATATTAAAATTGTTAACAATTATTGAGGTAAGCTTACGAACTTAAAGATTAAAAATCTGACTAAAGAACAGTTGGTTATATCTATTGATAGATTAACTCGTTTCAAATACACTGAACAAAAGTATTTGCGCGTTTTTTTTGATATTATTCTATCAAACTTAATTGAACCTAAATTTAAGAAAAAAGATTTAGAGGTTATGGATTATGCTTCGTTAAAATATTTTGCTGAAAGTATTATAAATAATTCATTAGCGGATATTTTAGGTGACATTGATAACGATTTGACAATTAATAGAAAACTAAAAGATTATGAAAACAAAATTTTTAACCTTAGCGAAAATGTAAATATTCTTTTGGAGAATTCGATTAACTACAATGCATTTATCAAACTTGTGAGTGAAAACTCTGTTCAAAATTTAAAATGGTTAAAAACCTTATCACCAGAGTTTAAAAACAAATTTAAAACAAAATTTCCGATAAAAGAAGTGGTTATTGTTGAAGGAATTACCGAAGAAACTTTATTGCCAGTTTTTGCAAAACAATGCGGTTTTAGCTTTGATGACAAAGGTATTCAAATAGTATCAGCTGGAGGTAAAAATCAAGTAGTAAAGATGTTTTACTTGTTGTCCGAACAATTAAAACTTCCAATTTTTGTCCTTCTTGATAACGATGCTCAAGAAAATTTCAACCAAATAAAGCCAAAACTTAGAAAAATAGATAAAATTCACTTGATTAACGGAGGTGAATTTGAAGATATATTGCCTAAAGAGCTTATTTTGAGAACCTTAAACGACCACTTTGCAAATTTGAATTCAATTGAGGAAAACGAATTTGTAGATGAAAGCATGGTCAAAAATTTGGAAGAAATCTTTAAGAAAAAAGGATTTCATGAATTTAAAAAGGCTGAGTTTGCTCAACTTATAAAAAATAACGTAAATTCCAAAAATGACGTTTCTGTTGAAATTGAACAAATAATGAAAGAGCTTATCTTGCGGACTTCTGCGCCTCAATAATTCCTTTTAAATAATATTTTACGCCATCAGTGATAAGCAATTTAGGTTCGTTCATAACAAAATTATCTAAAATCGTTATTCCACGGTTAGTTTGACCTTTTGCGATATAAATTAAACCGATAGTAATATCATCAAGCGGAGATTTTTTATATCTTAAAAGTTGCTTTAATTTAGCGTCTAAATTGCCCTGCATTTGATATGCCGTAACTAGATTTAGATAGTATCTAAAATTAAGCGGATATTTGCTCAAAGCACGTTCAAAACAGTCTTGTGCCTGCATATAATAAGAAAGCTTTAAGTACGCCTCGCCCAAGTTGTTGAAATATACCGCAGTCGCCTGTGTATCAGGGTTCAAAGAAATTGCAATTTTAAATTCTTGAATAGCCGCGCCATATTGCCCCATATTCAGATAACCAAGACCTAAGTTATTGTGAATATAGGCATTTTTTTCTGGGTTTATGCTAGAAAGCCCAATATATTCCTTGTCCTTAGCAATTGCAGTTTGTAGCGATAGCAAGCAAAGAGTAAATATGATTAAAGCAAATTTTTTCATATCTAAATTGTTAATTCCAATCCTTCATAAGCAAAATCGGCTTTATCAGACATTTCTGCATATAATTTTGAAATTGAGTTTAATTTATCATCATCATAACTTGGGTCATAATGGAAGAAAATTAACTTTTTAGCGTGGCAGTAATCTTGAGATTCTAACGCCATATCAAAAGTTGAGTGTCCAAAGCCTTGTTTTGGTGCGTGTGGATTCAAATAGTCCTCGGTTGTGTATTGAGAATCGTGAATTAACAAGTCACAACCTCTCGCAAAGTTTGAAAGTTTTTTGTCACCGCCAAAATAAGTTTCTTTGTCTGTTGCGTAAACCAAAGATTTACCTTTGTATTCAATTTTATAGATAATTACGCCTTCTTGAGGGTGAGCATAAGATTTGTAAGATGTAATTACAACATCATCTTCTTTTGCTTCAAAATCATCTACAAGGCTTCTAACAATTGGGTCTTGACCGTGTCTTAAAACAATGCATTCAGTATCGTTGATATCGCAAATATTTAAGTTTGCTGCAATATCACCTAAATCAATTGGGAATGATTTAGTGAATAGCAATTGAGCCAATTCATCAGCTAAATTTTCGTTATAATTAACTGCGCCAAATACGTTCAATTTTGTAGTCGGGATATGATTTGGTGCAAAGAAAGTAAAGCCAATAATGTGGTCTTGGTGAATATGGCTAAATAACAAAGTCGCTTCAATTGGTTTGCGTGTAGCAACGCTATCGCCGGAAATAATGTAATCTTTAAGAAGTTCTTCGCCTAAGTCAATAAGCCCAGTTCCAGCATCTAAAATAATTAAATGTCCGCCAACTCTAACTTCAACACAAGAAGTATTTCCGCCATATTGCATAAATCTTTTATTTGCGCAAGGATAGCTACCTCTTACGCCTCTAAATTTTACTTTAAATTCATCTGTCATTTTGACCTCTTTTCTATAGTTATTTTAGTAGTTCTGTCGGCTTCGCTACCATAATAAGTAGAAGAATGGAATACTAATAATTTAGCTTTTTTTTGTAATTCAGCCAAACGCGTAGGCGTGTATGTAAGTTCAAATACTGCCTTGTTCTTGTAATTATGTATAGTTACCATTCTAAAAGCGTTCGGATATGAAATTAACGCTGGTGTGCTGACATGTACAATATTATCGTTCAAACGTCTAACTTTTGTTGTGTGATAATGTCCAGTAAATATACCAATTGGCATGCTGTATTTTGACAAAATTTGTTGCATTTTGTCTGCATTCAAAAGTCTATGGTTATCACTCGAAAACGGTTGTAAAAGCGGAACATGCATAAATATTAACACAATATTATTGCCAGCATTTGCAAGTTCTTTATCAAGAAAATCAAGTTGCTCTTGAGATAGTTCTCCGTTAGCCGTTAATCTCGTATCAATTATGTTATCCAAGCCAATAACCTTAAATCCAGCTTTTGGCACAAATGAATAATATGTTTTATCAAATTTATAATACTTGTTGTTCTTTCTCATTAAATCTACATACAAGTTTTTACTTAAATATCCACCGATACAAATATCATGGTTTCCTGGGACAGCGTAATAAGGATATTTTAGCTTATTTGCATGCTCAAAAAACATTAACATATTCTTTTCAAAAGGAACATCAATTATATCCCCCGTAAAGAATACAAAATCAAGGTTTGGAGTTTGGTTAATATGGTTTATTGCATCATCAAGAAGCTCACCAGATTCAGCAGTTAATCTATAACCTTTATTAACTTTTTCTGCTGATAAATGGTCGTCACTAATTTGCGCAAACTTCAGTGTAGTCGCACCGTTTGCGATATTAGAATACGTTTGAATACCAATTGCAGTAATTACAACAAGTACAAACGTAAATATAGTATTAAAAATTTTACTTAAACAACTTGAACGTTTTCTTCTGCTCATCTGAATTAAATCTCGATTCTATAATGTTTTTTGTCGTGTTATATCCAGCATTATCGTCAATTCTGTCATATAGACTTAATAATGCAAGATACAATTGTTTTGTGTCAGGATACATTGAAATACCGTTTTGAAGCATTTTAACCGCAAGGTTGATTTTGCCTGTGTTGTAGTAAATACAACTTAAATCAATGTAATCTTGATATGTAACTGGCGTAATTTGCAGTGCCATATTCATATATTGTACATATTTTTGCTTTTCATCAAGTGCTTTGTAGCATTGAGCTAGGTTATAGTAATAAATTGGACGTCTGCTATCAGCTACAATAGCTTTATTAAAGTTTTGAATAGATAACTCATATTTCTTTAGCATTAAATAGCATAAGCCAATGTAGTTATACAATTCAGCGTATTGATATTCAGGTTCCAAAATTTGGAAATTTAACAAAGCGTTGTTATATTCGCCAGCGTTGAATTCAATTTTTGCCAACTCCATACGGTAAGCGTTTATCGGATTAATGCTAAGTGCTTTTTTCATAAACTTTTTAGCTGATTGATATTCACCAAGTAAATAGTAATTCTTTGCTAACATTGAGTATGCGAAATCTGAATTAGGATTTAGTTCAATGTAACTTTTTAAAGAAACAATTGATTGTTCATATTTGTCTGTTTTAAAATAAGATACCCCTAAAGCCAAGTATGGTGGCGCAAAGTTCGGATTTAAACTAATTGCATCAAGGTAATACGCAACTGATTTTGCGTAATTGTCAATTGAGGTATAAAAATCTCCCAACAAATAATATGTCCAGTAGTTGTTAGGATTAACCTCTAAAGCCTCTTTCAAATAAGAGTAATACTTATTCAAATCGCCTTTTTGCTTGTATAAAAGAGCTAAATTAATGTATGGTTGAGGATAAGACTTGCTTAGCGATGCTGCTTTTTTAAAGTATTTTTCAGCACTTTCTAGATTATTTTTCATCCAGTAAGTCATACCTAAGTTGTTGTAGGCAATATAGTTTTTGTTATCAACAGAAACGGCTCTGAAAAAGCTTTGAATAGCGCTATCATACTC
>CAVCIX010000095.1:0-6144 GCA_963602505.1 Anaerovoracaceae bacterium
AAAGAATCTTTCTTCCACGGCGCTTCTTTCCACGGTTCTAACTTCATCGCATAATTAAATGTCATACCGCACTTGTTGGACTACTTTTTCCGAAAACTTGTTTTTGTGAAAAATGTCTGGTTTTCCACGGTATCTTAAAAGATCCCGTAATAAATACGGGATGACAAAAATATAAATAAAAACTCAAAGCTCTAATAACTACAATCTACAATCAAAGAAAGGATTTAGTAAACAAAATTTTAAACAACAAATCATTCCGATGTGAATGAAGGTTTTAGGAAAAGGTAAGGAAAATTTATTTAATTTATTAATACTCTCTCTCTCAATTATTTATTCAAAATTTAACCTCCCAATCGGGAGGATTTTTTTTGCTATAATAAGTTTATGGACAAAAAGAAATTAATAGCTATTATATCGGTCATTTTACTAGTATTCATTATTATTCTTGCAATTTGCTTTAGCAACAAGACAATAATAAATGTTTGCAAGGACAATAAATGGGGTTACATAAATCTAAAAAACAAGTTAGTTATTCCATTTGAATACGATTATTCTACTACTTTTGAAAACGGCTTAGCAATTGCTTGCAAAGATTCTAAATGTGGTGTGATTAACAAGAAAAATAAAACCGTTATTCCCTTTAATTACGACATGATTTTTTATTTTTCAAACGGACTTGCTTTTGCAACAAAAGACATAAACTCAGGTTACATCAATAAATCAGGGAAAGAAGTTATTCCATTTTCTGATTTAGCAGGAAAATCCTTCTCAGAAGGTTTAGCAGGTGTAATAAACAATAGTAAATGGGGATTTATTAACACAAAAGACAAAGTTGTTATTGACTACAAATATGATGATGTCAAGGATTTTAACAAAGGTCTAGCGCCAGTTAGTGTATCAATAGACAAATGGGGCGTTATAAACAAAAAAGGTAAAACCGTTATTCCTTTTGAATATGCGACAATAAGCGAATTTGAAAATAATCAGTTTTCAGCTTGCAAAAAAATCAAAAATTCTGGCGGTGGAGAATGCGGAATTATAAACAAAAAAGGCAAAGAAATAATTCCTTTTAAATATTATGGAATAGATACAATCCACGAAGGATTTTACATCGCACAAAAAAATCCTGTTGGCTGGATTTTTCTAGACAAAAATGGTGAACAAGCTTTTGATAAAGAATATTTCATCGCAAACAATTTTGAAAATGGGCTTGCAATGGTTTGCATAAGCGCAGATAAATGTGGTTTTATCAATAAAAAGGGTGAATTTGTAATTGAACCTAAATATCAAGCATTAAGTCAATTTTACGAAGGAATTTCCGCCGCAATGTTGAACAATAAATGGGGCTTCATCAACAAGAAAGGCAAAGTTGTAGTACCGTTTGAATACGATTGGACAGGCTTAGTTTACTAAGCTTGTTCTACGTTAGCCAAGGTTTTTGGAATTTTAAAACCAAATGTACAAATTCCGTCTTCGTTGCTTGTTGCGTAAATTTCACCTTTATGCGCAGAAACAATTTCTTTTGACAAATACAAGCCTAAACCATTTCTAGTTTTTTGGAATTTCGCGTTTTCTGGTTTCTTGAATTTTACGAAAATATTGTCCAATAATTCTTGTTTAATAGGGTATGCTTTATTTTGAACAAAACATTCAAAATTATTTTCATCCTCTGAAATCGTAACATTAACGTCTGTGTCCTTAAACGCATAAGAAATAGCGTTTGAAATCAAATTGACGATAACACGCTTAATTTGCGATTTGTCAGCATAAATCACTTCGTTTTGAAGATTATTTATCAAATTCAATCTTTGACCTTTTTCGTGAGCCAAGCTTGAAAGCTCTTTAACCGTAGTTTTCGCAATATCAGCAATATTAAATTCTTCTAACTTAACTTTTGTTTGACCATTATCAATCATATACGTATCAAGAATAGTAAAAATAAGGTCATACATATATTGGCAAGAAATTTTAATTTGCTCAAGCATTTCTTTTTGTTCATCATTAAGTGGTCCAAAAGTATCCTCCAACAACAAATCAAGAATTTTAATTTGCGCAATTGTCGGAGTTTTTAAATCGTGAGTAAGAGTCGCAACAAAGGTTTCTTTTCTATCTTCAAGTTCTTTTTCGTTATCAATGTTTCTGAAAATAACCGCAATTCGTACAACTTTGCCAGTTTTATCCATAATTGGAACCTTAATAACACGGTACCAAGCCTGACGTCCGTCAATAAATTCGACCCTATCCACGTTTAATGGTTGCTTTGAAGTTAGAACCTTTTTATCTTCTTCAATTAAAGTTTCAGGTTCGCTAAACAAATCTTGGCTTTTTTTACCCACAATCGATTTGAAATCCTGACCTAACAATTCACAATAAGCTTTATTTGCCAAAAGAATTGTACCGTCTGGATTTTTCAAACAAACATTTAATGAAGAATTATCTAAAATTACTTTCATTTGAGAGTGTTGCAAAAGTATTTTTTCTTCCAAATTTCTTGTTTCAAAAATACTAATCAATCTGATAATAAGATTACTCAAGATAACGTAAATAGTGATGATTATAGCATCTACGAAATGTATAGTTACGTTTTCCAAAAGTAATGGCGAAATTAACGCGAAAAATAAAATACTTGTGCTAATAAGCAACAACGTTGTTCTGAAAACGTTATACATTTGAAAAATTGACCTTTGTTTTTTAATAATATTAAACATCTCTAAGGATATCTTATATATATTATCATATTCTGAAAATGGACCTAAGGGGGATTTTGTAACAAAATTTTACATTAATCGTGAAAAATTTTTTATTTTTTATTTAATTTGTGATTTATAATTCAGTTTAAAGGCGCCGTGCGAGAAACTCGCACGGCACCTTATTATTGACTATTACATATTTTTACCCATATCGTAAGCTTTTTGAAGCAAGTCTTTATTTGCTTTTGCCTCGTCTGGACCTTCCAAACCTGCACCGTTCAAGTATCCTGCAAGTCTTACTCCATCAAAACAAGCAATCCAGCCATTTACACCATTGATAACCGTTTGAACAACGTTATCTGATGCATCTGCTGAAGTTGAAATAACGTAGATATCGCCGAAGTTACGACCTGTTGCAAATAGCGAATTAGCTCTATCAATAAGCGTTTTCATCTGCCCTGACATTTCGTAATAATAAACTGGAGTTGCCCAAACAATTACATTCGCATTTTTCATCTTTTCAGTAATTGCATTGGCATCATCATCGATTACACAATGTCCAAGTTTTTGACAAGCCAAACAACCCTTGCAGAATTTTATATCTTTATCCTTCAAGCTCAAAAATTCTACATTATGACCTGCATCCTTTGCCCCACGCTCAGTTTCGCGAGCCAAAATTTCTGAATTCGCATTTTCTCTTAAACTTGTTGAAATAATTAAAACATTTTTACTCATAACTTCTCCATTATTTTAATTTGTTGTATTCTTCGTCAGTTACAGGTTCTAACCACTCGTTAGAAGTTTCAACCCCGTCAACCTCAACTGCAATGTGTGAGAACCAACTGTCAGGCGCTGCACCGTGCCAATGCTTAACTCCAGCTGGAATATTTACAATATCACCCACATGAAGCTCTTGTGGCTCTTTGCCCCATTCTTGGTAATATCCTCGTCCGCCAACAACAATCAGCATTTGACCACCACCTGATTTTGCATGGTGAACATGCCAGTTATTTCTGCATTTTGGTTCAAAAGTTACATTATGCATTTTAACTTGTTGTTCTGAAAGCGAAGAAATATAGCTTTTTCCAATAAAATATTTTGCATAAGCAGTATTTTCGTCACCAATTGGGAACATAATAGTTTGCGCATATTTGTCTTTTTCGCTCATTGGTTTTGTATCCTCAGCCCAAACCTCTTTTGCTAGATTAAATGTAGCCCAAGCCTTTGGCCAACCCATGTAAAACGCACAGTGGGTAATAATTCCAGCCATTTCTGTTTTTGTAACACCATGGTTTTTTGCATTTTGAAGATGATATTTTAAAGAATTATCTGTAATCCCTTGCGACATAAGCGATACAACCGTAATTATTGAACGGGTTTTAAGGTCAATGTCTTTATTATTCCAATTTTCACCAAATAAAACATCGTCGTTAAAATGCGCAAATTCAGGTGCAAATTCACCCAATTGCGTACGACCAGCAGTTTGAACTATTTTTTCCATAGGCTTAGCCTCCTTTTTACTTGTTTTTGCAATAGCAACGCCATTTACTAAAAATACTAAAACTAAAAATATTGTACATAATTTTCTATTCATATTTAAATCCTCATCTTATTTTTTATTTTAGCAGATGAGAGTAGCTCTCAAGCAAGTGTTTTTTTATGATTTTTAAAAAATGTAAAAAAAGGGCGGAATGGAAATTTTAATTTCCATTCCGCCCTTAAGTTTATAAAGTTTATTCTTCCACTTCCACTTCTACAAGTTGTAGCTTATCAAGAGCGATTTTATCACGTTCTCTTTTTTCAACATATTTGCTGAAGGTTTGGCTTAAATAAATACCAAAGAAGATTACAAAGCAAGAAATCATTTGTAATATGTTTGATGTTTCGCCAAGGAAAAACCAGCCAAAGAATAAAGCTGATATTGGAAGTAAGAACAAGAAAGGTGAAACCTTACTTGCTGAAAGGATATTCATTGATGAGTTGTATAGTGCATAAGCAACTACTGTCAAAACACCTAAATATCCAACTATATACATGCTTGAAGATGATGTTATAAGATGAATAGGTTCACCAGTAACAAAACACATTCCGCTAAAGAAGATTGCACCACCAAAAACAGCAATTCCTGCAAGATAGAATGGAGGATATTTGTCCATTAAATACTTTGTTGTAACAACGCTAACGCAAGTCAAGATTTCAGCACCAAGTTGTAGGGCGTTACCAAGAACAGGTCTTGGAGCAAGTTCAGTAACATCTGAGGCAAGACTTAGTAAAATTGAACCAAATATTGCTATTCCTAAACCGATGTATGCTAATCTTGGAAATTTTTCTTTCAAAATCATTCTTGCAAAAAATATAATCAAAACAGGTTCTAATGAGCTCAGAACGCCCGCTTGACCCGAAGACGTATATTTTAACGCATTTGTTTCAAAGATAAAATATAAACAAGGTTCGCACAAAACCATTAAAAGGATAAATTTTAAATCGCTTTTATCTATTCTAACTTTTCTGTAAATCGTTAAAAAAAACGGAATGAATAAAATTGTTGAAAGACTCATTCTTAATGCCATAAGTGACAGAGTCGAATATTCATTAAGACAAATTTTTGTTGCAGTTAGTGATGTTCCGTAAAGGATTACTGCTATTGAAATTGAAATGTAAGCAATTACTTTGCTTGAAAGTTTGTGTTTTACTGGTAAATCTTTCATTTCATAAAACCTCCTTGTAAATTACGTGATATACCTTTTGTCTAAAATTTAAAATACAAAAATAGAATAAAATAAATTTGCACGTAAAAATTAAAGACTTAAAAATAATATCATAGTCATAAAAACAATTACAATAAAAAATGTATAAAAAATCGAAAATTTAAAAAATTTTGAGCAAAATTAGAAAATTTCAAACACAATTTTGACAATTTAATTGACTTTTAGAACTACTGCCAAAACATAAAAAATCATTACATCTCTTAATATAATTTTGTATAATAAAAATTACAATTAATTATTATCTATAACATAAATAATAACGGCACAACAAAAAACAAAACAATGCCTAAAATAATAATTAATGCGCCTATCACATTACTTTTAATATCTTTTAGCGTTTCCTTTGGATTTACTTTATATTCTTTAATCCTATTTTTAATTTGAACCCTAATCATTGCCAAAACTACTAAACCTAAAGCAGTTAAAACAGCAATTGGGTGCTCTTCTGCTATTATTTCAATATTATAATTTATAGATAAAAATATTATTAAAAAAACTATTATAGTTGATATTATCCAAGCGTATCTTTTTTTCATTTTTATATACCTCTTTTTCCCTCGTAATTGGAAATAGTTTTAAATAACCACTATCAATATTCAAAAAGACTTCCTTTCAGAAGTCTTTTTATTAATTTGCCGATGGCCGGGGTCGAACCGGCACGAGGTTGCCCTCACAAGATTTTGAGT
>CAVCIX010000096.1:0-6124 GCA_963602505.1 Anaerovoracaceae bacterium
TTATTTACAATACTTTTAGCCATATTCATACCTCTTTTTTATCAGTATAAATGATTTTTAATTATTTTTCAAGCCTTTTGAAAAACTTGTCATTCTGAAGCGTCAGAAGAACGCACTCAAAACGGTCTTGCTATGTTCAGAATCTTGTTTATTGTCAAAATTTGTAGGAGACCCTGAAATAAATTCAGGGTGACATAATTTTTTGGATTGCTTCGTCGCTTACATCTTGGATTATTGTTCCACTCGGACAAGTTGCTCATTTCACTAGCGTTGTCATTCGCAATGTCCTCGCTACTTCGGGCTGGGTTCGCTTACGCTCACACGGCGCCCTACACAAAATCCGCTCACGCCACTATGCTGAAAGCGTAAAGATTTGGTAAATTTCTTCGTCTGTAAGTTCTGTAATAATCTTTTCACCTTCGTAAACTGCCATATCAGCAAGTTCCTTCTTAGATTTAAGCATTTCGTCGATTTTTTCTTCGAAGGTTCCAAGTGTGATAAGTCTATGAACCATAACGTTTTTATCTTGACCAATACGGTAAGTACGGTCAGTAGCTTGGTCTTCAACCGCTGGGTTCCACCACAAGTCATAGTGAATAACGTTTGTTGCAGAAGTCAAGTTCAAACCAGTACCGCCAGCCTTCAAGGACAATATCATAACCTTTGTTTCAGGGTCTGTTTGGAATTTGTTAATCATTTCTTCACGTTGGTTAACGTTCAACGAACCGTGGAAGAACAATGGAGTTGTACCGCATTCCTCTTCAATTACGTGAACTAAGATTTCGCCCATTTCTTTATATTGAGTGAAAATCAAGGTCTTTTCGTCATTATTCAAAATATTTTGAACCAATTGAATACATTGTTCCAATTTTCCTGAAGATTCTTTATTCATATCGCCTGATTTCAAGAATTGGTATGGGTGGTTACAAATTTGTTTCAACGCAGTAATAAGTTTGAAGATGTTACCACGTCTATTAATACCAGTAAATCCACTGATTTTTTCCATCATTTCGTTAAGAGTTTTTTCGTAAAGAACTGCTTGGTTCTTAGACAAGTAGCAGTAATCGTTAAGTACCATTTTTTCAGGTAAGTCTGAGATAACGTTCTTGTCTGTTTTCAAACGTCTTAAAACAAACGGAGAAACTGACATTTTCAACTTTGTAGCACGAGATGTTTCTTTAAATCTTTCAATAGGAATAGCATAGCTCTTTTGGAATTCCCTCAATGAGCCTAAATATCCGCCATTGATAAAGTCGAAAATACTCCACAACTCTGTCAATCTGTTTTCAACTGGAGTACCTGTCATTGCAATCTTAATGTCTGATTTCAAGATTTTAACCGCCAAAGTTTGCGCAGTATCAGGGTTTTTGATATTTTGAGCTTCATCAACGATAATCATGCCCCATTGATGTTTCTTCAATTCTTCAACATCTATTCTCATAATCGCGTAAGTTGTAAGAATTATATCAACGTCAGTATTCAACTGTCTTTCAGCACCATGGTAAGTTGTTGCTTTTAATGACGGTGCAAAAAGTTGAAGTTCCTTCATCCAGTTACCCATCAAAGTAGTCGGACAAACAACCAACACAGGCTTTTTAAGTTTGTCTTCTTCCTTCAATTTCAAAATCAAACTGATAACTTGAATTGTTTTACCAAGCCCCATATCATCAGCCATACAACAACCAAAGCCCTTTGAAACATTCGTCCATAACCATTTCAAACCAGTTTGTTGGTAAGGTCTTAATTCGCCCTTTAAGCCTTCTGGTGGAGTTACCTCGATTGGTTTTGTGAAATCCTTCAAGATATTCGCAAAAGCTTCATCGTAATCAAAGTCATATTGGTCTAATTGACCTGACATAGATGCGTGAATTAACTGCATTCTAGTCATTTTGCTATGATCAGCGTTTGCAATTTGTTCAAAGATTTTTTTGCTTTCATCTTGGTCAATTAAAATATATTTATTTTTGTATTTTACCAAGCCTTTTGAGTCTTTAACAAGTTCTTTAAATTCCTCAAGTGACAATTTGTCGTTGCCCAAAGCAATTTCGTAAGAAAATTCCAAAATATCGTCCAAAGAAATTGCGCTTGTAGAAGTTGTATTGAAGATATCCAACAAATCACCTGAACGAGAGGCTTTAACTTTTGCATTAATTGAAGCTCTTGGAACTACAACATTTACAAGTTCATCAGGTAGCACAACCTCAATTTGCGCCTTTTGCAAGTAATATGCAGTTTGTGTGATAATCTTGTAAACCTCGCCCAAATCTAGAGTCAAAGAAAGTTTTTCTTCATCCTCAAATAGAGTTTCTAACTCAGGCATATAGCGGTTTGCGTAGTTCAATTGTTTTTCTACAATTTTGGCAATGTCTGAAGAATTTACGCCAAAAACTTCGTCTTTTGTATATAAATCGTCGATTAAAGCGTCTTCGCCAGTTTTTCTGTTTTTAATGTGGACTTTAAGTTCAAATTGTTCATCATTGATTTTATTAACCTTGAAGAACGGAATAACGTCGTATTTGCCCAAATACAACTCGTCAAACCATTGCGCAAAGTTTTCCGCATAATCGTTACCCTTCATCAAGGATTTTTGTTCCAAATCCTTAATCAAGTATGTGCCAGATTTAACGTTTTTGAACTTGTAAGCCTTAATTCCCAAGAATTTGTATAAAACATAATTTAAGTAATTATAAATAAAATCTGATACAAAGTTCTTAGGCATTTCACCTTGAATAAACAAGTCTTCTGGCAGATTTTCTTCAAATTGGTTGATAATTCTTGCCAATTGTTTATTTGCAATAATTGGTTCATAAACAATTCTGAACATTTGTCCACGAGTTTTAACAGTCGGAATGAAGTATAATTTTTCAATCAATTTCATAACGAACTGAGTCAATTTATTCAAATAAATAAATGTGTAAGAAATATCCTCAAAATCAACGATTTCGCCAAATCCGCCAAAATAATCCAACACTAAATCAAGTGGAAGCGCATATCCTACCTTTGTCCCCAAAACGCTTGAAGAACAACGGAATAAAGAGCCTTTTGACTTCAAATAATATTGGAAATTATTTGTCGGAGTTACGAAAAACGATTGCTTGCCATTGTTGTTAACCAAGTAAAAATCAGTATTTCTGACTGGCGAATTAGGACTCAAGAATACGCCCGCAAATTCATCTTCAACGGTTTGATAAATCAAACTCAAAGTGTATCGAAAATCCTTGTTCTTAAAGCCGTTTGGATTTTCGCTCAAATTGAAGAATAATTCATCAACATTATTCTTTTTAAAAGATAAATCTATGTCTAATCCTTTTGTCTTTTCCGCCATTCCTTTAAAATCCTTACTTAATTAAAGAGTCACAATCCATTTCTGCTGGTTTTTCAATGCCCATCAATTGTAATACTGTAGGTGCAACGTTGCATAAAGCGCCGTCTTGTTTCAATTCAATATTTTTATCTGCATTGATTACAATTAACGGAACTTCGTTTGTTGTATGTGCAGTATGTGGTTTTCCTGTTTTTTCGTCAACCATCATCTCAGCATTACCGTGGTCAGCTGTTAATACCATAATTACGCCTTTTTCTTTGCATTTTTCAGCAATTTTTCCAACGCATTCATCAACAGTTTTGCAAGCTTTTGTTGCTGCTTCAATAACCCCTGTATGACCTACCATATCTGGGTTTGCAAAGTTAACTAATATAAAACCGTATTTTTCATCATCAATTGCCTTCAAAACATTTTCGCAAACTTCTGGAGCGCTCATTTCCGGTTGCATATCGTAAGTTGCAACTTTTGGTGATGGAACTAAAACACGTGTTTCGTGCGCATTTGGTTCTTCAATACCACCGTTAAAGAAGAAGGTAACGTGAGCGTATTTTTCTGTTTCAGCAGTTCTGAATTGGTTTACGCCGTTTGCTTCTAAAACATCGCCCAAAATGTTTGTCATTTTTGTTTTTTCAAATGCAACTGGGAATGTGAAGGTTTCATCGTATTGAGTGAAAGTTACATAGAAAATGTTTTTTCTAACTACTTTTCTGTTAAATCCGTCAAAATCAGCAAAGTTGATTGCTTTTGAGATTTCTCTAGCTCTATCAGGTCTGTAGTTGAAGAAAATAATCGCGTCATTATCGTGAATTCTTGATTCTTCACCGCCACAAACGATTGGTTCAACAAATTCATCAGTAATCTTATTGTCATAAGATGCTTTAACACCAGCGATAGCGTTTTCTGCCTTGTTGCCTTCGCCTAAAAGCAAGCAGTTATAACCTTTTTCAACACGTTCCCAACGATTATCTCTATCCATAATCCAGTATCTGCCTACAACTGACGCAATTTGTGGAAGATTATGTTTTTTCAATTCGTCTTCTACGATTTGCAAGAAAGTGCAAGCGCTTGCTGGAGGTGTATCACGACCGTCTAAGAAAGCGTGTACATAAACTTTTTTCAAGCCATTTTCACTTGCCAATTTAATTAAAGCTAACAAATGGTCTAAAGATGAGTGAACACCACCTGTTGAAACTAAACCGTACAAATGCAACGCTGAATCATTCTTTTTAACATGTTCAATTGCTTGTAAAAACTTTTCGTTTTTGAAGAAGCTACCGTCCTTAATACTTCTATTAATTTTTGACAAATCTTGGTAAACAACTCTACCTGCACCCAAGTTCAAGTGACCAACTTCACTGTTACCCATTTGACCTTCTGGCAAACCTACATATTCACCGTCAGCGTGAATTTGCGTATATTTTTCAGTTTCTTTTAATTTATAAAAATTAACTGGATTTGCTAATTTTACTGCATTTGTTGAATCATTACCGTGAGCTAAACCCCAACCGTCCATGATACATAATAATACTCTGTTTTTCATATTAAATCCCCTCAAACTGTGTATTTATCCAGTAAATAATAACAAAAACATGTACGCTTTTCAATACCAAAACTTTAAAAAAATGTAAAATTTTTGTTAATTTAGGCAATTTTTTGAAAAAACATGTTTTAATAATAGTAAGAAAGGATTTTGATTTTGGATATTTCAGCATTAAACAACAATCCATTTGCTAAACCAATCAACGGCGTTCAAGGCGTTAACAAATTCCAACCTGTAACAGCAGTTAAAAGAGCTGGTGCTGACGGTGGTAATCCTTTTGCTAACGAAACATCTTATGTTGGATTAGGTATTAAAGATGGCGCAGTTCAAACAAGCGCTCCTCAAATGGGTAAAAAAGCAATGCCTATGCGTCAAATCGGTATTGCATAATTAATAGTTTTATGAAAAAAGCCCGAACCGAAGGTTCGGGCTTTTTTCTGTTTAAAATTTAATTAATCCCCTGCGTTATCAACGTCAAGAGTTGGGTCAATTTGAATTGATTTTGCAATCATTTCTTGCGCTGCTTGATAATCACCTTGTGCAACTTTTACACGCGCATATCTTAAATAGCATTTAACTAAATATGAAACGCCCAATGGATCTAAGACATTGCCACCTTGTTCTTCGCATAATGACAACATTTTTTCGTAATGCAAAGTAGCGCCATTGTAATCTTTTTTTAACAAGTAAATATTTGCCAATCTGTAATAATATTCAATTTCGTCTGGTTTTAATGAAATTGCTTTTTTGTAATCCTCGCTTGCATCATCAATCATACCAGCCTTAAATTTTGACAAACCCCTCATGCCATAATAAGTATCCTCATTAGGACCTAATTCAATAGCATGGTTATAATCTAAAATTGCATCAAAATAGTTGCCTAAATCGTATTTTATCATTCCTCGATTGCTATAATAGTAATCAGAGTTTGGATTTAATTCAATAGCCTTTTCAAACGCCTCTAACGCGCCTTCTTTATCGCCAATAACATCTTTAGCCATACCTAAATTGCAATAATAGTCTGCTCTTGGAGAAAGTTCGTTAGCCTTGTTTAAATCTTCAATTGCTGCTTCGTAATTTTTAAGTTTAAACTCTGCAAGCCCGATAATACCGTAGTAATCAGCTTTTACATCAATTTCTAAAAGCAATTTTACATTTTTTACAATTTCTTCGTAATTTTTTTCACCTAAATCTTGAACGATTTTTGTCAAATAAAATACTATTTTATCGTCTTTTTCTTTTTCGCTTAGTTTTTCCAT
>CAVCIX010000097.1:0-5999 GCA_963602505.1 Anaerovoracaceae bacterium
CACAATTGGATTCTTTTTGGATTGCTTCACATACGTTCGCAATGACAATAGAGTCAACTCACCACTCACTACTCACCACTCACTAGTGAAGGCACTAGCCTTCACGTTAGCTGAAACATTGGTCGTAATGGGCATTATCGGTGTGGTTGCGGCGTTGACTATTCCGAACTTAAATCAATCAACAGGCGACCGCGAAAAAGTCGCAAAGGTTAAAAAGATTTATGCAAACTTAGAGGACGCCTACGGCAGAGCAACTGCCGTTTATGGACCAATTGAAACTTGGGTTCAGGAAGGTAACGCCTATCAAAGGACATTAAGAGTGCAAGAACGATTGATGGAATTTTTAAAAGTTTCAAAAACAGAAATGGGAAATTGGGGATTTTATAATAAAATTATTTTGTCTGATGGCTCTGAATTATCATTTCCGTTTGGAACCGTATATTATAATATGATTCCAAGTACCGATTATCCGTCTATGAAATATCTAACAACAATAAGTGTTGATATTGATGGCTCAAATAAAGGTAAAAACCAAGATGGATGGGATGTTTTTAGATTTACTGTTACAGATCAAGGAATATTGCCAAGTTATACCAGTGAAAGGACAGGTATTGATATTCCTGCAATAACAGATAATGAACACTATTACTACGCAACGGCGTGGGTAGTTCTGAACGGTAATATGGATTACTTGAAGTGTTTTGACGATTTAAGTTGGGATGGTCAAACAAGTTGTAAATAGTCTATTTTATGACAATTCTCTGATAAGTTCGTGAGCTTCTTCAAAGTCAGGGAAGATGTTTACTGCCTTTTCAAGTTGTTCAAGAGCTTTGTCTTTGTCACCGATTTCTTTATAGCATTTTGCGCTATTAAGTAAAAGCATTGTATTGTTTGAGTTGCCTTCTAAAATCTTCAAGAACAATTGGTTTGCTTGAGTGAAGTTTCCAAGGTTAAAATAGCAAAGTGCCAAAATGTTTTCAATTTCGTCGTTTGGTGCTATTTCGTAAGCTTTTACAAGATACAATTTTGCATTGTCATAATCTTTACACATAAATGCTGATTTACCTAGCAAGAATAGGATAAAATCGCTTGTTGGAGCCTTAGCAAGTGCCTTTAATAACATACTATAAGCGCCTTCATTATCGTTCAAAGCCATTTTATTTTTTGCTGAGAAAGTCAAGAAATTAGGGTCTTCTGGTGTTATTGAAAGAGCGTACTTGTACATTTCGTCAGCTTTTACATAGTCCCCAGTTGCGTGAAGATAGTTTGCATATTCAAAAACGATATCTTTATTGTCAGGGTCTAATTGATAAGCTTTTTCAAATTCATCTTTTGCGTAGTCAAAAAGTCGTTTGTTCAAGTAGATTACGCCTAAATCCTTGTGTGTTTTTGCCGAATTAGGATTTAGTGATAAAACTTTTTTGAAGATTTTTTCTGCTTGGTCAAAGTCGCCTGTTTTCATTGAAAGCATTGCGTATTCGTAATAAATATCAGGTGTAACCGCGCCTTGCATAACGATTTTTTCGTACAAATCTTTTGCTTTATCTACGTGATTTAATTTTATGTAGATAGAAGCAAGTTTTTGAATCATCATAACTGCTTTTGGGTTTGTTTCAATGATTTTTTCCAAAATGTTTGCTGAAACTTTTAAATCGCCTAAAATTTCGTAGCAACAAGCTAGGTTATATTTGAAATTACTCTTTTCTGGGTATTTTTCAGAAAGTTCTGTGTAATGCTTGATAGCTTCGTCGTATTTGCCAGCTTTGAATTCTGATAGTGCCAAGGATACGATGTAGTTGTCGAGTGGTTCAATAGAGTAGGCTTTTTTGAACATTTCGCAAGCTTCTTCAAATTTGTTTTGGATTTGAAGGATTGAACCCATGTTATAGAAAGTTATTGAATTTGTTGGGTCGTATTCGCCTGCTTTTTCGTAATTTTCAAAAGCTTTGTCGTATTTGCCAAGAGTTATGTAAGCCGTACCTAGATTATTGTAAATTTGTGCGTGGTCAGGCTTTAACTCAATAGCTTTTTCATAGTAAGAAATACATTCTTCAAACTTTTTAAGTGCCATTAAAGAGGTACCGATTAAGAAATATAATCTGAAATCGTCAGGTGCAAATATAACTGCTTTTTGAGCGATATCAACGGCTTTTTGTTCCTCGTGTTTTTTCATATAAATCACACAAAGATTTTTGTAAGCGTCTAGGTATTCTTCTCTTAGGTTAATAACTTCTTTGTAAGCTGATTCTGCGTGAAGATAGTCCTCTAAATTGTCATAGCAATTTGCTAGATAAAACCAGCTTGCTGCGTCATCTGGCGCATATTTAACGACAGTTTCAAAGTTTATACGACCTTGGTCATAAAGTTCAAGGTTAAGGTTGCAAAGTCCAAGTAGTTTAAGGGCTTCCACGTTAAACTCGTCGTCTTTTAGTAATTCTTCTAATTTGATTTTTGCTTGTGCAAAATCATTTTCTGCAATAATTTGATTAATTTCGTCTAAGTTCATTTTTTCCATAGTTAAATTATATTACAAAAAAAATTAACATGCGCCTATGTTTATGATAAAATATAAGCATGGGATAAGGAGATATCGTTGTGACTCAACAAAATATGTTTTCAGAAGGGAATATTGTTCCTGTAAATATTAGAGAAGAAATGAAACGCTCATATATCGATTACGCGATGAGTGTTATTGTAGGTCGTGCGTTACCTGACGTTCGTGACGGTTTAAAACCAGTACACAGACGTATTTTATTCGCTATGAATGAATTGGGTATGACACCTGATAAACCATTTAGAAAATGTGCCAGAATCGTTGGTGAAGTACTTGGTAAATATCACCCTCACGGTGATTCATCAGTATATGAAGCCCTAGTTCGTATGGCGCAAGACTTTTCTACAAGATATTTGACAGTAGATGGTCATGGTAACTTTGGTTCTGTTGACGGTGACTCAGCAGCTGCAATGCGTTACACAGAAGCTAGAATGCACAAAATTACACAATCTATGCTTGCTGATATTGATTGTGAAACAGTTGATTTTGGACCAAACTTCGACGGTTCATTGCAAGAGCCTGAAGTATTACCAGTAAGATTGCCGATGTTGTTATTGAACGGTACATCTGGTATCGCAGTAGGTATGGCAACAAATGTTCCTCCTCACAACTTATGTGAAGTTGTAGATGGTTTAGTTGCGTTAATTGATAATCCAGAAATTACAATTCCTGAATTGATGCAATATATCAAGGGACCTGACTTCCCTACATCAGCTACAATTGTTGGTTTGAACGAAATTAAACAAGCTTATGAAACAGGTCGTGGTTCTATTAAAATGCAAGCAGTTTCTACATTTGAAGAAATTTCAGGTGGTGCTGGCAGACAATCAAGAACAGCAATCGTTATCACTGAAATTCCTTACCAAGTAAATAAATCAGACTTGATTTTAAAAATTGCAGACTTGGTTAAAGAACAACGTGTAACTGGTATTTCTGATATCAGAGATGAATCAGACAGAGAAGGTATGCGTATCGTAATTGAATTGAAACGTGACGCTAAACCTGAAGTAGTTAAGAATAATTTATTCAAATATACTCAATTGGCAACAACTTTCGGTGTAAATATGCTTGCTTTATGCGACAAGCAACCTAGATTGTTAAACTTGCACCAAGTATTATCAGAATTCGTTGCTCACAGGGTTGAAATTGTTACAAGACGTACAATTTACTTCTTGAAGAAAGCAAAAGTTAGAGCACACATCTTAGCAGGTTTAATCATTGCTTTAGGTTCATTAGATGAAGTTATTGAATTGATTAAATCTTCTAAAACAACAGAGGATGCTAGAACTGGTTTGATGAGCAAATTCGGTTTGGATATTGACCAAGCTAACGCAATTCTTGAAATGCAATTAAGACGTTTGACAGGCTTGGAACAAGACAAAATCAAAGCTGAATATGACGAATTAATCAAGAAAATTGCTGAATATGAAGCTATTCTTGCTGATAGACAAAAAGTTCTTGCAATTATTAAACAAGAATTGTTAGAAGATAAAGAAAAATATGGTGACGATAGAAAAACTCAAATTATCGCAGAACAAGGCGAAATGAGTATTGAAGATTTGACTCCAAATACTCCAATGGCAGTGTTCATCACTCACCAAGGTTATATCAAGAGAATTTCGCTAGATACGTTTGAACGTCAAAACCGCGCAACTCGTGGTAAATCTGGCATGAAGACTAAGGATGATGATGATATTCAACATTTCTTCACCGCAATGATGCACGATAAAGTGTTGTTCTTCTCATCTAAAGGTACTGTTTATAGCTTGAACGTTTATGACTTCCCAGAAGGTCAAAGACAAGCAAAAGGCTTGCCAATCGTAAATGTTCTTCCAATTTCTCAAGATGAAAGAATTACTGCAGTAGTTCCAGTAAGCAACTTCTCTCATGATTTGAACTTGATTATGTTAACAAAATCAGGTTATATCAAGAGAATTGAATTAGATAACTTTGCAAATATCCGTAGAAACGGTATTATCGCTATTAGCTTAGAAGAAAATGATGAATTAAACTGGGTTAAATTAGCAAATCCTAAAGACGAAATCATTATTGGTACAAAATGCGGTATGGCGATTAGATTTAGCATCGAAGACTTAAGACCTTTAGGTAGAAGTGCAAGAGGTGTTACATCTATGAAATTGAGAACTGGTGATGAAATCATCGGTTGTGATATCGTTCCTCAAAACTATGATGCAGACTTGTTAGTTGTAACTTCTGATGGTTTCGGTAAACGTACTAAGTTATCTGAATTCAGAGGTCAAAACAGAGGTGGTATCGGTTTAATCGCTACTAAATTCAAGACAAACGAATCAAGATTAGTTGCCTTGACTATCGTTTCTGAATTAGATGACATTATGCTTGTTACTGCAAACGGTATTGTTTCTCGTATAAAAGCGGGTGACATTTCTCAACAAGGCAGACCAGCAACTGGTGTAAGAGCTCAAAACTTGGTTGATAATGATACGGTTGTTTCAGTTAACAAAATTATTTCACCTGAAGAGGAAGATGCAATTTTAGATAAAGCACTTCCACAGGATGCGAAAAAAGAAGCAGAAGCAACGCCAGATGTTGAACAAACAAAATTAATATAATTTAAAGGGGGCTATTTTTGAGCCCTCTTTTTTATATATCTTGTTAGGTAGTGGTATTTTTTTTTGACTTTGTTATAATTTATTTATGAAGGATTTATATAACATAAATGATTGGACAGATGTTACTGAATACCAAAAGTTAGGCGAAATCCTGTTGGCTTCAGGTAAGATAAATCTTATTCAATTAGGTATGGCATTGGATATTCAAAAATTCCAGAAAAATCCTTTAGGGCAAATTCTTATAGAAATGAAGGTTATCGACCAAAAAACGTTAGATGCCGCATTAGAATTGCAACAAGAGATAGATGAATTAGTAAATAGATAAGTTAGGTGAAAATGATTTTTAAAGAGATTTTAACAACAAAAAATTTGGTTTTTTTAATACTTTTAATAATTTTGCTAAAAGTAATTCCGCAAGTTAGCGACATTGTAATGCTTTTCTTTGCTTGCTTTGTACTTGCTTGTTCAATGTTACCTTTAGTGAATTTTTTAGAATGTAAAACTAAAAATAGAACTTTATCAGCAGGTATTGTTGTATCAGGTGCGGTTGTTTTAACTATTGCCTTTATTTTGCCAGTTTTATCAATTACTGTTAAACAGATTACATTGTTTGCTCAATCTCTTCCACACAAGCTAGTTGAAGTTCAAGCCTTTTTGCAAAACTTTAGTTTTAATGGTCATAAATTGACTGATAACGTTAATGTAACTACTATTTTAGAGAATAATACTGATATTGCACAGAATATTTTAAGCCAATCTTTGAATATTACAATTGGTTTTGTTCAGTTGATAATCGTATTTATCGCAGTAATTACAATAGTATTCTATTTGTTAAAAGATACAACTTATATAAG
>CAVCIX010000098.1:0-5936 GCA_963602505.1 Anaerovoracaceae bacterium
TTATGTCATCCTGAACTTGTTTCAGGATCTCACCAACCTGAGATGCTGAACATAGTCGATTTTATTAAATCTTTGTTTGTTAAACGCTTCAGCATGACATATTTGAAGAAGGCACTAGCCTTCACGTTAGCCGAAACATTGGTCGTAATGGGTATTATTGGTGTGGTTGCGGCGCTTACTATTCCGAACTTAAACCAATCAACTGGTGACAGAGAAAAAGTCGCAAAAGTTAAAAAGATTTATGCAAACCTAGAAGATGCCTTTGGTCGCGCAACTGCAATTTATGGTCCAATAGATGAGTGGTATAATTCAGGAAGTGGTTCAGATAAATTTCTAGATAGAGCCGCGGATTTTATGAAGGTTTCAAAAACTTGTGACAAAGGTACTACGGGTTGTTTTGCGAGTGTAGCTTATCCGTTTTTAGATAAAGGTGATGAAATGAAATTTTCTTCAAAAAGTTATTTATTAGCGGATGGTACTGCTATTACTCTTGAAGAAAATTCAAAATCTTGCCAATATGACGATTCAGAAGTTGAGGGTGACCCTTCCGCGAATGTTTGTGCAAGAATTTTTGTAGATATTGATGGAGTAAAAGGAATTAATACTTTTGGAAAAGATTTATTTGTATTTTTCTTAACAAAAGACGGAGTAGTTCCGTCAGGTACAGAAGGTGATAATTGGGGATATGATACGAATGTTCAGTCAAACTGTGTAATGACAGGGTTGTTTTGTACTGGTTGGATAATTAGAAATGATAATATGGACTACTTAAAAGCAGATAGAAATAGTAAATGTCCTAACGGTACAGTTTTATCTTGGGAAAATACAAGTTGTAAATAGTGAATAGTGAGTAGTGAGTTGATTATTGTTGAAAGGGTGAACGGTTGAACGGCTTAAAGGTTAACCTTTCAACTATTAAGCCATTAAGCCATTCAACTCTTAAATTTATAGTCTTATAGTCTTAATATCTTAAAGTCTAAAAAAAGAGGCGGAGCCGAAGGCTCCGCCTCTTTTTTTATTTCTTCGTACCAGTTAGCTTAAGCCATAGCTTTTGCAACTGCAACGGCACATGCAACTGTTGCACCTACCATTGGGTTGTTACCCATACCGATTACACCCATCATTTCTACGTGTGCAGGAACTGATGAAGAACCAGCGAATTGAGCATCACCGTGCATTCTACCCATTGTATCTGTCATACCATAAGATGCAGGACCTGCTGCAACGTTATCTGGGTGAAGTGTTCTACCTGTACCACCACCTGATGCTACTGAGAAGTATTTTCTACCGTTTTCCCAGCACCATTTTTTGTATGTACCAGCTACTGGGTGTTGGAATCTTGTTGGGTTTGTTGAGTTACCTGTGATTGATACGTCAACACCTTCTTTAATCATAATTGCAACACCTTCGTTAACATCATCAGCACCGTAGCATCTTACTTGTGCTCTTTCACCGTTTGAGAATGCTTTTTCGCTAACGATTTTTAATTCGCCTGTTTTGTAATCATATTCAGTTTCAACTGATGTAAAACCGTTGATTCTTGAGATGATGTATGCTGCGTCTTTGCCTAAACCGTTCAAGATAACTCTTAAAGGTTCTTTTCTAACTTTGTTTGCGTTTCTTGCAATACCGATAGCGCCTTCTGCTGCTGCGAATGATTCGTGACCAGCTAAGAAGCAGAAACATTTTGTTTCTTCTCTTAATAACATAGCGCCTAAGTTACCGTGACCGATACCTACTTGTCTTCTGTCACCTACTGAACCAGGAACTGCAAATGCTTGTAAGCCTAAACCGATTGTTTCAGCTACATCTGCTGCATTTTTAATACCTTTTTTGATTGCGATTGCACAACCTAATGTGTATGCCCATGATGCGTTATCAAAAGCGATTGGTTGAATACCTTTAACGATAGCATCAACATCAATGCCTTTTGACAAACATAAATCACGAGCTTCTTCTAATGAATTAAAACCATATTCTGGTAAAACTTTATCTAAAGTTGCTTGACGTCTGTCTTGTCCTTCAAATTTTACTGTCATTTTATCTTTCCTTTTTAATTAATTTTGTATTAACTGTTTTTATTTAAATCCGCTGTCTTGGATTATTCGGGTACGCATAGCCTTTGCATTTTCGCTTTTAATTTTCGTTACACTCAAATTAGCGCTCAAACAAGGCTATTTGCTCTCACGGGTTTCGCTCGCTTACGCTCACTTCACCCTACCGAAAATCCGCTATTCTTTTCTTGGATCTACGTATTTAACTGCGTCTGCAAATCTACCGTATGTACCAATGTTTTTATCGTATGCTTCTTGAGGGTTCATACCTTTCTTGATAGCATCCATGAATTTACCAAGGTTGATGAATTGGTAACCGATAACTTCGTTATTTTCATCTAAACCAAGTTGTAAGATATAACCTTCTGTTAATTGTAAGTATCTAACACCTTTTTGTTTAGTTGAGTGGATTGTACCACACATAGAGCATAAGCCTTTACCTAAATCTTCTAAGCCAGCACCAACTGGTAAACCGTTTTCAGAGAAAGCTGATTGAGTTCTACCATAAACGATTTGTAAGAATAATTCTCTCATTGCAACGTTGATAGCATCACAAACTAAGTCTGTGTTTAATGCTTCTAAAATAGTTTTTCCTGGAAGAATTTCACCAGCCATAGCTGCTGAGTGAGTCATACCAGAACAACCAATTGTTTCAACTAATGCTTCTTGAATAACACCTTCTTTAACGTTCAAAGTTAATTTGCAAGTACCTTGTTGAGGTGCACAGCAACCGCAACCGTGAGTTAAACCTGAAATGTCTTTGATTTCTTTACATTTTGTCCATTCACCTTCTTGTGGAATTGGTGCAGGTACGCCCTTAACACCTCTTTTTATAGGACACATTTCTTCTACTTCTTTAGTGATTTGAATATCTTTCATGTTTCCTCCAATAATATTCTTAACATGTAATATTATATAACAAAAAAAATTTGCTTGTGTATATATATTTTTTATAGTAATATTTGTAACAGAGTAGTTAGGAGAATTTTAATGTACAAAGCAATGGTCATGTCCGCAGGTGTAGGTTCAAGATTGGACCCCTTAACAAAGAGTGTTCCAAAACCGCTTGTCCCTATTGCAAATAAACCTGTTATGGATATTTTGTTAGAAAACTTAAAGGCAATTGGCGTAACTGACGTTGTTGCTAATACCTTCTATCTTTCTGAACAAATTGTTGCAAGATACATCAAAAATGATTTAGGCATAAACTTCAATTACATTACTGAAGAAACTCTTTCTGGTACTGCCGGTGGGGTTAAAAAATGCCAATTCTTCTTTAATGAAGGCGAAGATTTCTTCGTACTTTCTGCTGACGGTGTTACAAACGCTGATTTGATGAAGGGTATGGAGATTCATAAAAAATCAGGCGCAATCGCTACTATCGGGGTTAAATCTGTAAAAGAAGAAGATATCCCGAATTTCGGCGTTGTTGTAACTGATTCAGAAGGATTTATTATCGAATTTCAAGAAAAACCAGCAATTAAAGACGCTAAAAGCAATTTGATTAACACTGGTATTTATATTTTCAACTACAAAATTTTTGACTACATTCCAGCAGGCGAATTTTACGACTTTGCAAAAAATGTATTCCCAAAATTGTTGAACGACAGACAAATTAACGTATTCCCAGTTGAAGAATATTGGTCAGATATCGGAACTTTAGACCAATATCGTCAATCAACTTTGGATTTGTTTGATAATTTATATACCTTCAAGCATGACAAGATTGTAAAAACAGAAACTGGTAGCTATATTTCAGGTCAAAGCCACATTTCAAAAGGCGTTAAGTTTATCGGACATTCTGTCATAGGTGAAGAATGTTTTATCGGCAAAAACGTAGTTTTGGAAAACTGTATTCTTTGGGACGGCGTTGAAATCAAAGATAACGTTCATCTAAAAGATTGCGTAATTGCTTCAAACTCTCGTGTAGAAAGAAATTTAACAAACCATATTATCGGTCAAAACGAATTGATTGTTAAATACCAAAGCAAGCGCAAACGCAGAATTGCAGTGCTAAAATTCTGGAAAAAAGTTTTTGGATTTTTTGGTAAATAATTATAGTTTCTTAAATAAAATTATCTGCCAATTGTTGTAATTTATAACGTTTTGAGTCGAATATTTCGTTTCCAAGACGGTTATTAGGTCGTTGTTTAATTTTGAAAGTCTTAAAAACTGTATTGGAACGGTTTTTGAGTTCTCTAAAATGTTTTTAATATTCTCGTTTGAAAACATGCAAATGCCTTTATCTACAACAAGGACAAGGTTTTCAGAGTTTTGAGCATAATTATTTAATATATAATTAGAAAATTCTTTCGAAATTTTGTCTGATAACAAATAATTTCGGTAATTTTCAACCATATTGTGCTTTTTAGAAATCTCTTCAATTTCTTTTTCTGAAAGATATGTTTTTTGCGCGTCAATCGCGTTTAGCATATAGAAATTTTTGACGTTGCCATTGATTTTGTAATATTTTTCGACCAATTTTTCACTAAAAGGCATTATAAAATCGTAATTTGGATTTACATTATTGCTTATAAGTGTTTCTGCTAGAACCTTGTAGCCTACTGGGCGTTGAATTTTTGTTGCGCTATAAGGTGAAAATAAAATTGACAAATTTGAAAGTATGAAAATTGCCAAAAACATTGTCATTGACTTTTTATCAAGGTTTTTCGCGATGTAAACACCTGAAATCATCAATACTATTGGCAAAACGATTAATGTATATCGCACATTGACGCTATAATACTCGGTTTGAGAGAGAATTATATGAAATGCAACAAAAAATATTGGGATTATCGCCAAAGATCTGAGTAATTTGTTGTTTTTTATCGCTAAAATGAAGGTCGTAAGCATAAAAAATATTGGAAAAAGTATGCTGAACCAGAATTTCGGGCTAATTAAAAACAACATGAACAAATCTTTATAATTCGGCATATTATTTTGCAACCAAACCAGCAAAGGGCTGAACCAATTTTGAAGCATTATTAAAATGAAGGAATTATCGAAATGAACAATGTCAAAATTGCCTGAATAATAGTTTTTTTCGACAATTAGAAAAATTATTAGTGGCAGATAAATTAACAAATTCGATAAAATAAAAGTTAGGTTTAATTTGTTTGTTTTTTTTGCAAAAAATATCGCTAAGCCAGTAAATAAAATGGTTATAACTACAAGCGTTGTTTGAGTATAGAGTAATAATGCACTCGAAGTTAAAAAGAAAACAAGCGATTTTTTATCAAATTTTTCGATTAATCTCAAAAAGAACAAGGTTGTCAAACTTATTAAAAAGAAGGTTAATGAGTAGAATTTAGCCTCTTGCGCGTAGTAAATGAAAGAGGAATTTATTGCATATAAAAGCGCAAAAATTAGTCCAAATCTGTATTTTAAGTCTTCTAATTTTAAATTTTTAGATATTTGCAAACCTACAAAATATGTCGTAATTATTGCTAAAAAGTCGAAAAATACTGACATTAAGCGTATTGCTATGTCTGAGTTAGAAAAAATGATTATCCACAATTTATAGAAAATAAAATACAGCGGAAAAATCAAAAATCTGTGAAAATTCACGCTAAAATCAGGAATAGCGCTTGCGATTGAATATACCGTCGCCTCGTCATGCCATAATCCAGTTGGTTTATCAAGATTTAATAGCCTTATGGCTAATCCAAAAACTAAAATTAAGGCTAAAAAGATGTAATGTTTTGTATTTTGAAGATTTTTCATTGTTTTATTATATGTCAAAATTGCAAAAAAAGAACAAGGAAGAAAAAATCTTAACCTTGTTCTTTTTATTTATATTAGTGCTTTGATTAAGCTTCGTCTAAAGCAGCAACACCTGGTAATACTTTACCTTCGATGAATTCTAATGAAGCACCACCACCT
>CAVCIX010000099.1:0-5842 GCA_963602505.1 Anaerovoracaceae bacterium
TGTTCAGCATCTCAGGTTGGTGAGATCCTGAAACAAGTTCAGGATGACATAATGTGTAAGATTTTGAAAGACTATACTATTTTAAGTTTATTTCCTGACCGCAAAAAAAAACCACCTGAACGGTGGTTATAAATTTTGTGTATAGTCGAATTTTCGATAGGGCGCCGTGTGAGCGTAAGCGAACCCAGCCCGTAAGGTATCGTGGGACGTTACTCCCACGATATCCCGAATAATTCGAAACAAATAAAAAAAAGCCACCTTATAGGTGGCTGTCAAATTTTGTGTATAGGGAAGGAAATAAGGAAATTTAATTTAAAACTAGTCTTACTTGCAATCAAAAAACATCTTGCACAGTAGTTTCCCTAAAACACGGTATATATTAAATTATTGATTAGATTAACCTCCAAGTCGTTGAACACATATCCCTTTATCAACAATTTATTTATCGACATAACCAAGCGCAAACTTTAGACTTTTGAAGAAGTTTGTTACATTCTGTTACAAAAGTTACTTCGTTCTTTGATGTATAATATTATCAAACAAGGAGATAATAATGGCGGACACTAAAGAAACTCTAATATGCCCTGCATGCGGTGCAGAAATGGAAAAAATCTTTGTAGAACGAGCTAATTGCTACGTTGACGTTTGCACTCAAGGTTGTGGCGGAATATTTTTTGATAACAGAGAATATAAAAAATTCGACGAAGACTCTGAATCTATCGAAGAAATAAAAAAAGCTTTAGAAGGCAAAACCTTCAAGCCAGTTGATAGTTCATACAAAAGAATTTGCCCAGTTTGCGGTATGAAAATGATGAAAAATTCAACAAGCATAAAAGGCAAAATCACTATCGACGAATGTTACAGTTGCGGTGGAAAATTCCTTGATTACAACGAACTAGACCAAATCAGAGCAGAATATAAAACCGAAGCTGAACGTTCACAAGATGTCGTTAACTACCTAAAAAACAACATGGGTAGTGAATTTGACGAAATGCACGCTCATCAACAAATTAGAAAACTCCAAGGTGACAAGAAAGACGGAATTTTTAAATCTATAATCAAAAAATTCTTTTAAAATATAAACAAACGAGGCGCGGAAGTTTTCAACTTCCGCGCCTCGTTTTATTTAAAGTGCATCATAAAACTTTTCTAAAGCTTCTTGTAAGATTTTTTCTTCCATTCCATACCCAATTCGGAAGAATTTCTCGTTCATATCAAAGCATTGTGCAGGAATTAATAAAATTCCCGTTTTTTCTTGAATTTTTGCGCAAAATTCCATAGAATTTACATCAAAATTATAATTTACACAAGCAATAGAGCCAGCATTAGGTTCGACCCAGTTTAATTTCTCCGTTGAATTTATAAAATCTGCCAAAATTTGCTTATTTTTTCTGATTATTTCTAAATTTCTCGCAACAATTTTTTTATGATTTTCAAGCGCAACAGTTGCAACAAAATCATCCAACGCGCTTATGCTTATTGTGTTATATTCACGATTTGAGTTAATTTTATTTATTAATTCAGAATTTGCACAAATCCATCCAAGCCTTACCCCTGCAAGCGAGTAAGTTTTTGACATACTTCCAGTGGAAATCCCTTTTTCGTAGATATCTGCGACAGATTTTGTGTAAGGATTGTCATTATGCGAAAGTCCTCTGTAAACCTCATCTGCTAAAACATACGCACCACATTTTCGTGCAATATTTATAACCTCTTCAAGCTCTTTTAAAACAGTTCCAGAAGGGTTATTCGGGTTTGTAAGACAAATTAGTTTTGTATCCTCGCCAACAATTTTTTTGAAATTTTCAATATCAAGCGACCAGTCTTTACTGTTTAAAAAGACCAAACACACGTCTGCACCGTAAAACCTAGGCAGAGAGTAGGCTTGTTGATAGCAAGGACAAACACAAACGACTTTGTCATTCTTTTCGATTAAAGTCTGTAATGCAAGCTGATTTGCACCAATTCCTCCAAGCGTAACCGTTATATTTTTAGGTTTTTGCGCCTCATACAAATTACAAATAGCGCTCTTTAAAGCATTTGTGCCATATAATTGTCCGTAATTAAGCTTAATTTTTGACATTTTGTCAAAATCAAACTCACAAAGATCAGCCAAATCGTTTAAAGATAAGGCTTTTACACAAGTTGATGACAAATCATATTTTGCAATTTCTGAATTTTCATTAATCCATTTTTCAAGCTTGAAGGTTTCTATTTGCACTACTTTTTACCCGCAGTTGCAAATTTGTTATACATCAAATCTTGTCTTTTTTGAATATCAGGACTGTTCAAATAATCCTCGTACTTCATTTGGAAGTTAATAAATCCGTAAGGTGAAATTTCAACAATTCTATCCGCAACTGTTTGAATAAATTGATAGTCTTGAGATGTGAATAAAATTGTACCCGTAAAGTCAATCAAAGCGTTGTTCAAAGACGTAATCGCTTCCAAATCCAAGTGGTTTGTTGGTTCATCAAAAATAAGCACGTTACTTTCTGCAATCATCATTTTTGCTAGCATACAACGAACTTTTTCACCACCAGATAGAACATTTACGCTCTTTTCAGCGTCTTCACCTGAGAACAACATTCTGCCAAGATATCCTCTTAAATAGCTTATATGTTGCTCTTGAGAGAATTGACCAAGCCATTTAATTAAGTCAATTTTATCTTCAAAAAGATGATTATTTTCTTTTGGGAAGTATGAACGAGTTGCAGTTACACCCCAGTTAATTTCACCGCTATCAGGCTCCAATTCACCGTTTAGCATTTGGAACAAGGTTGTAATAATTAACGGATTTTTTGCGATAAACGCAACTTTTTCACCTTGAACTAAATCAAGAGAGAAGTTCTTTATCAACAATTCGCCATTTACAGACTTGTTCAAGCCTTGAATATGCAAAACATCTTTTCCTGGAATTTTTGAGTATTTAAAGTTAATGCTTGGATATTTTCTTGTTGAAGGCTTAATGTCTTCAAGAGTAAGCTTCTCCAACATATTTTTACGAGAAGTCGCTTGTTTTGCTTTTGACGCATTAGCACTAAATCTTGCGATGAATTTTCTAAATTCTTCCGCTTTTTCTTCAATCTTTTTATTACGTTCTTCTTTTTGTTTCATAATCAAAGCGCTAGCTTGAGTCCAGAACGCATAGTTACCAGTATAAAGCGTAATGTTTCTAAAATCGATATCCGCAATATGTGTACAAACTCTATCCAAAAAGGCTCTATCGTGCGACACAACGATTACAAGGTTAGGGAAATCAATTAAAAAGTCCTCCAACCAATTAATCGTTTTCAAATCCAAGTGGTTTGTAGGTTCGTCCATTAACAAGATATCAGGAGTTCCAAACAAGGCTTGCGCCAACAAAACACGAACCTTTTCACTACCTGACAAATCCTTCATCAAGTTGTAATGAAGTTCCGCAGGAATACCTAAATCAGCCAACAACGAGCCTGCGTCAGCTTCTGCCTGCCATCCGTCGAGTTCAGCAAATTCAGTTTCCAACTCCGCAACTCTCAACCCGTCTTCATCATTGAAATCAGGTTTTGCATAAAGGGCATCCTTCTCCTTCATTACGTCATAAAGGTGCTTGTTACCCATAATTACAGTATCCATAACAGTAAAATCATCAAATTCGAAGTGGTTTTGTTTTAAAACCGAAATTCGCATTCCTTTTTTGATGTGAACCTCGCCAGAAGTTGGTTCAAGTTCACCTGAAAGCACCTTTAAAAATGTAGATTTACCCGCGCCATTTGCACCGATTAAACCATAACAATTTCCTGATGAAAATTTTATGTTTACATTTTCAAAAAGTGGTTCTGAGCCAAATTTTACTGTTACGTTTTCTGTAGTTATCATAAATCACCTTAATGTGCTAAAAATCTAAGATAAATATAAACTGTTGATGCAGTTAAGGAAATACCAACTGTCACAAAACCGTAAAGTAAGAACTTCATGAACGAAATTGGATGTTTGTGAGCAGCTGCATATTCAGAAACGATAACGTTTGCTGCTGCGCCAATAATTGTAAGGTTACCACCTAAACAAGCACCCAAAGACAAGCACCACCAAAGTGGATGAGCATATTCCGCACCCATTACAGATTGAATATTCGCAATCATAGGTGCCATAGTTACTGTATATGGAATATTGTCGATTATACCTGATAGAATACCTGAGCCCCACAAAATAACCATTGCAGTCGCGCTTTCAGAACCTTGAGTTACATCTAATAACCATTTTGCCATTAACGCAATACCGCCTGAAGCTTCAAGTCCACCAATAATGATGAATAAACCGATGAAGAAGAAAATTGTGTTCCATTCAACATCTTTGATTATGTGTTTTGGATCTTCAAACAATAGCAAGAAGCTTGCGCCTGCCATTGCTGATAAACTTGCAGGAATATGTGTCATATCGTGAGTTACAAAGCCTAAGATTACAAGACCTAAAACTGCGATACTTCTGTACATGCCAGCATAATCTGTAATTGTTTTACTGTTATCAAGATTTGCAATTTCTTCCATTTTTTCAGGAGTTGTTTTTAAACTTTTTCTAAAGAATAAGAACATTGCAAGAACAACTAAAACAAGAATTACGGCAACAATGCCAGTTAACTCACGCAAGAAATCCATAAATGAGAAACCTGCAGCGCTACCAATAATAATGTTTGGAGGGTCGCCGATTAAGGTTGCAGTACCACCGATGTTTGAAGCAAAGATTTCAACAATCAAAAACGGAATTGGATTAATATCCAATTTTTCTGCGATATAGAATGTTATCGGCATAATTAAAATAACTGTTGTTACGTTGTCTAAGAAAGCTGAAACAACCGCAGTAAACAAGGCTAAAACCACAACGATAAGTGCAGGGTGCCCTTTTGTGAATTTCAACAACTGATTTGCAATCCAGTTAAACATACCTGTTGCAGTCGAAATATTAACAATAATCATCATCGCAACAAGCAAGAAAATTACGTTAAAATCGATAAAATTAACAAAATAATGAGGGTCTAATGAGCCATCCGCTAAGTTTTTGTTTACACTAACTAAACCCAAAAACATAGTGAAGGCTGCGCCAATTAAGGCAATTGTAACTTTAGGGATTTTTTCAGTAGCGATAAAAATATACGCTAAAATTAAGATAACGGCTGAAAAAATCACGGCGTTGTTTCCAACTAAACTATTTAAAAATTCCATCTCTTTTTTCCAATCTATTTATATTACTAATATCATAAGAATAATAACACAAACATTTAAAGATTTTCAACGAACTTTTTTACAATTTGGTTTAACAAGTAATTTTATTAAAATATACTGGTTTATATGGCGTTTTCGAGTTGTAGGAGTTTTGTTTTTACCTCCAAACCGCCAGCATAACCAGTTAAATTACCTTTTTGTCCGACAACTCTATGGCAAGGTATAATAAGAGAAATAGGATTATGTCCAACCGCGCCACCAACTGCTTGCGCGGACATTTTTTCAACGCCCATTTTCTTTGCGATAACTTTTGCCAATTCCCCATACGTAACCGTTTCACCATAAGGGATTTTGCAAAGTTCCTCCCATACCATTTTTCTAAAATCACTACCTTGTGGATTTAGTTTTATTAGGTTTATGCTTGGTTGATTTCCTGCAAAGTAATCATCAAGCCATTTTACAGTATCTTTTAATATTTTTATATCGCTATTTGGTACTGATTTTTCTACAAACTCAGTACCAAAATGTTTTTGATTTTCAAACCATATTCCCAAAAGTGAATTCTCATCTGAACAAATAATAATTTTACCAAGTGGTGAATTGTATTCAGTTTTATAAATCTGTGCATTCATAGCACTTAGAAT
>CAVCIX010000100.1:0-5834 GCA_963602505.1 Anaerovoracaceae bacterium
GCGCGAGCGGAACGCTCGCGCCTCTTTTTTATAATCAATAAGTCAATAAGTGTTAAGTCTTTAAGTCTAACTATTATTCAAATGTAATTTTGATTATAAATAGACTTATCGTCTTATCGCCTTAATGTCCTAACCTCTACTAATCAAAAACTACACAAGTGGATTAATCACGATACCAGAAAGTAATTTTGGATAGAAGTAAGTTGATTTTTGAGGCATGCGCTCACCTGCTTCAGAAATTCTTTTGATATCTTGGATTTTAGGGTAAGCCATAATGAAAGAGGCTTCGGCTTTACCCATATCAATCATATCGAACGCTTCTGACTCTTGCTTGATGTATAGAATTCCGTCTTGTGCCATTTGTTCAGCTTCACTGTAACCTAATTCTTTTGAGATAATCACTTTGTGAAGTACGATTAAATCAAGAGTTTTTAGCACATCTGGAACCTTGTATTCGTCTAGAATTTCGTCAACATTTTCTCTTAATTTTAGAAGGTAGAATTTGTTAACGTTTTTCATGTATAACCCCATTGAAATTCGTTCTTTTGAAGATTTTTCGATTTCTTCTAAAAGTTTTGCTTTCATTTCGGCTTTAGTTTTTCCGTCGAAGGTTAAATCTTCCACATCAAAGTATTTTTTTACTTTTTCTAAAAGAACGTAAGGTTCAACCCAGCGAGTAATGATACGGTGAGTTGGGAAGATTAATAGGTCGTCTTCAAGGTTTGTAAAATAACTCATAACGTAGTTCCAAGGCTCGTTACCAGTTGGGTTTTGAACAATTTTACGCATTTCGTTTCTGTAATTCATTGCAGTTTCGTAACGGTGATGACCGTCTGCGATTAGACAAGTTTTGTCGCTTAGAACTTTTTCAATAAGCGCTAAAGTTTTTTCGTCGTCGATTTTATATACAATATTTTGAACCCCTAAATCGTCAGTTACGTCAATAAACGGTTTTTGAGTATAGTCAATAGCGTTTTCAATTTGTTTTTCAGGGTCAGAATATACTAAAAATATTTGCGAGAAGTTTGCTTGACATTTTTTAGTAAGGTTTAACCTGTCGGCTTTAGGTCCGCCCATAGTGTATTCATGCGGAAGAATATTTTTGCTTGAAAAATCTTCAATGCGGTTACGAGCGATGAATCCTTTGCGCGTAATTTTCTTGCCATTTTTTTCGTAATTTTGAATTAAATATAAAATACATGGTTTTTCAGTTTTTACTAAAATATTTTCGCTAAGCCATTTTTGATAATTTTCAAAAGCTACATTGTAGCGGTTATTTTCGTCAGAAAGTTCTGTTGAATTATTTGCAAGAATAAGTTTAACGATATTGTATGGACTGCGCGCTTCAAGTTCGTCGCGGTAGTTGTCAAGAATAACGTCATAAGGCGGAGCGATAACGTCAGCCATGTTAACTTTTTCTTGGTTATAAACGATAGCATTTAGTGGTTTAACTTCAATAGTCATAAATTCCTCCCTAGTTTTTTCTGATTATATCACATATTTGCACCCATGCCAAACTTCCAACCAAAGTATTAAAAATTTCTAACTTTTGTTTAATACAAATTGACTTAAACATGGTTTAAATTAATATTGGAAGCTAATACCTTCCGCCATGGTATATACAATTTGGTATTAAGAAAAGATGTTTAAAACGGCGCAAAAGTTGAATATTTATGCTTGTGATGTGGTGAAGATGCTACGTCAAGCTATTACTGCGTTTGCGCGTCGGGGGGGGGGTAAAACCTAGTAGTAATACGACTTTAAACAGACTAAAAGTATGTCATCCTGAACTTGTTTCAGGATCTCCTGCAAGTCTTGCCAACAAACAAGATGCTGAACATAGAACTACAATTTCAAACAAGTTCATTAAACGCTTCAGCATGACAAAACCGTGTCATACCACACTTGTTGCGGTATCTAAAAGCTTTAAACAACCTCGTCGTGTCATTGCGAGGAGCGTGAGCGACGTGGCAATCCAAAAACGTAAGTCACAGTTTGTAAGTAGTGAATTGACATGTCAGAGTTATTACGGAAAGGCAGGTGCTGATTGATAACAGTTAACACCAATATGCCTTCGATGATAACGCAGAGAAGTTTGTTGAAGGCAACAAACAATATGAACAAAGCTCTGCAACGACTAAGTACTGGCTACCGCATAAATTCTTCCAAAGATGATGCGGCAGGTCTTGCTATATCTACGAACCTTGATTATAAGACATCAAGTTATAAGGTTGCAAAAAATAATACACAAATGGGTCAATCAATGTTGGAAACTGCGAGTGGCTCACTTTCGAATATCAAAAACATGTTGCAACGCATGCGAGATTTAGCTGAGCAATCAGCGAATGGCACTTATGGTGAAGATGAACGAAAAGCCATGCAAACAGAAGTTGACGCACTAACAGACGAAATCTTCCGTATCAAAAACACAACAGAATTCAATGGAAGAAAAATCCTCGGCGAAGAAGAACAAATTAAAACTACTGAGGCGGAAGCTTTGGCGCAGGGTTATACTGTTGTTAAATCTGCGCAAGAGTTGTATAAAGCTTTTCACAATGATGACGGAACACAAAATTTGAATGCCAAAATCATGTTATTTGCGGATATTGATTTGAAAGATTTAGGTGATATAGACGGAAATGGTTCAAATTGGGTCGCAATTGGCTCAGATTTTAATAAAGCTTATTCTGGAATATTTAATGGAAACGGATTTACAATAAGCAATTTAACGATTAACAAACCAAACGAAGATAATCAAGGGTTTATTGGTTATGGCAATGGTGCAACTATAAAGAATGTAATTTTTGAAGATGTGAAAATTACTGGAAAAGGGCAAGTCGGAGGCATTTTTGGTTGTTCTAATAATGGCAGAGCAGAAAATTGTACTGTATATGGAAGCATAAATGCAAAAAATTCCATAGCAGGTATGATTGGTGGAAGATTTTTTAACTATCCAGTTATTGATAATTGTAAAGTATCTGGTAGTGTAAATGGTGGAAATTACCTTGCAGGTGTTGCTGGTATAAGCGGAACAGGTACAATCTCAAATTGTAAAATTGATGTAAAAGTAAATCCGACTGGTCCATATTCAAATGCTATTATTACTGGAGAATGTAAAGGTACTGTCAAAAACTGTGAATATAATTCTGAAATAAATAAAGGTATGAATTTAGCAGGTGGAGCTACTGTAAGTGATGTTATTGGTATAAAAAATTTAAATGTATCTGATACTCAAAATACAATTTCAGTAGAAACAAACTTGCAAGTCGGTATTAATAACGAAGAAACCTCTATTATTGATGTTGATACAGGTTTTAGTCTAGATACGTTTAAGCTTTCATTAGGAAATGAAGGCTCCTCTCGGAAAGCGCTTGATAAAATAGACGCAATGATAGCGAAGGTTACGAACAAGATGACGGAAATTGGCGCGGTTCAGAATAGACTTGAAAGTTCCATGGAGTTTCAAGATACGCATATTACTGCGCTTACGGCGTCAAACTCTTTGATTAAAGACGCTGATATAGCCGAAGAAAGTAGTAATTATATTCGAAGTCAGATACTTCAACAAACGACTTCAACCCTTCTTGCAACCGCCAACCAAGCCCCAAGCATTGCTTTGCAGTTAATATGATGGTGAGCGGATTTTCGACTCTGCCGAGCAAAACAATTGATAATTGTTTTGTGAGAGGAGTTGCGGTATTTTTTTATTGCATTAATTCAAAAAGCATGCCGAACAATGCATAGGTTCAATGTTCCTAAGTTCCGGAACTTTTCTATTACATAGGTTCGGAATATTAAATTTACATCTATTATGAAATCTGCAACCTGAAATATCGTCCATGATTGTTGGAGGTTGCCCTTTTATTACCGTAAGTTTGCTATTGCCTTTATCAGGTAAGGATTTCAAAAGTGCAATCGAATACGGATGATTTGTATTATTGAAGAATATTTCCGTAGGTGCGTTTTCAACAATTCTGCCAGCGTACATAACTGAAACCTCGTCAGCATACTGATTAACAACCGCCAAATCGTGAGTAATTAGCAAAATAGATGTGCCAAATTCTGTTTTAATATCAGACAATAACTGCATGATTTGAGCCTGAATAGTTACGTCAAGTGCGGTAGTCGGCTCGTCTGCAATAATAAGTTCCGCGTTGCAAGCAAGCGCCATGGCAATAATCGCACGTTGCTTCATGCCTCCTGAAAATTCATGCGGATATTGGTTAAATCTTTCTTTTGCAGACGGAATTTGTACAATCTCCAACGCCTCAATGGCTTTTTTCTTCGCGTCTGCACCCTTTAAATTTTGGTGTAATTTTATAACCTCTAACAATTGATTTCCGACAGTATATAGCGGATTTAACGAGGTCATCGGGTCTTGCGGAATTAGCGCAATTTTTGCCCCTCTAATTTCTCTCAAATGCTTTTTGTTCAAAATAAGCATGTCTTTGTCTTTGAATAAAATTTCTCCGCCAGTAATCTTTGCAGTTTTTGGCAAAAGTTGCAGAATACTCATTGCACTCATTGTTTTACCGCAACCAGATTCCCCAACAAGAGCATGCATGCTTCCCTGTTTTATATCAAAAGAAACGTCAAAAAGCGCTTGTCTAAAGCCCTTTTCTGTGTTGAAACCTAAATTCAAATTTTTTATGCTTAAAATGTTCATATATATATAATACAATTATACATGTATTATAACAAAAAAGCATGGAATTATTATCCCATGCTTTCTTACTTCTATTGTCCAGTATTAAAGAACGTTTTTACCTAAATTAGTTTTAGCTCTAGACAATTCTTTAATTCTTTTTTCGTTTGCTTTAACTTGTTTTTTCAAGTTGCTACGTTCATTTTTGATGAACTTATATTGGTTGTCAACATCTGCATACTTAGCTTTGCAAACATTTTGATCAGCTCTAATATCATCTAACGCAGTGTCAATTTTAGCGATTGCAGTTTGCAAATCAGCATTTCCTGTTGCTTGAGATGTGTTTACTGCTGAAGTATCAACAAATCCAGAGTTAGATTGTTGAACAGTATTTACTGTATTTGTAGTTTTTGTTGTAGTCGTAGTAGTTGAATTAGGTACTGAATACGCAGTATCATCAAAATTCAATGGTGTAAATGCGTTTCCGTCTGCAAATGCACAACCGCATGTCAAAGCCATGGTCGAAATTGCAAGTGCGCATGTTTTTCCAATATTCATAAAAAATCTCCTATGTCATGTAATTATAGTCATGTACAAATATATTAAATTAATACTAAATAAAAAGAAAATCTTTAATATAACTTAATAAATCAAGAAAATTTGGTGCATGCTAAAATTCAGTATCTATAACGCTTTTGGCTAAATTTAAAATTCTAAAAACGTATAAAAAACACTAAATAATAAGTTTTGTAAACAAAAATAAAAAATATTTTTCCAAAGGGGTTGACAAAAAAAATTGAAGTTGTAACATAATAAGTACGGAAGCGAACAAAACCTCCGTTAAGGAATTAGAGGAATGGCCCCAAAAGATTTTCAATCTGCCAGTTCCGAACCCAGCCGAAGGGATTACTATTTAGAGTAATGTTAAGGACACAATAAACCTTAATTTATTGATGCCGAGAAAAAGAGATTGAACATTGAAAAAAGAATAGCTGAAAACGACTAAAATATACTTGTTGATTCTAACAAAATATGATTTAGGACTAAATTCACAAGCGATAAGCTAGTGTTAAAACAACGTCGAGCAGTTCATTGCTAGCCGCAATGGACGATGGACATAAACTTTCTGACAATGGAGAGTTTGATCCTGGCTCAGGACGAACGCTGGCGGCGTGCTTCATACATGCAA
>CAVCIX010000101.1:0-5669 GCA_963602505.1 Anaerovoracaceae bacterium
CAAAGAAAAACTTGAAGACTTTTTCTCAAAATTTAAAGAAAAAGTTGAAGATTTTGAAAAACATACAAACGAAAAATTCAAATGCGAAAACGATAATTTTATCAAATTCGACGAAAACATTAAACAATTTATTGAAGCTGGCGCAAAAATTTCGCAAGACACAACTTCTTTGACAAAAATTATGAAATCAGACAACAGAACTCAAGGTCAATGGGGCGAAATTGTTTTAGAACGCGTTCTTGAAGCTTCAGGACTTAGAAAAGACGAGGAATACTTTATTCAAAAAGCCTCAACGGTTGAAGGTCGTCCTGACGCGATTGTAACTTTACCTGAAAAGAAATGTGTTATGATTGACGCAAAAACTTCTCTTGCTTCCTTCTCAGCGTATTTAGAAGCTGAAACAGAGGAAGAAAAAACTCAACACTTAAAAGAGTTCAAAGAATCAACAAAAGCCCACATCGCAGGACTTACAAAGCGTGATTACACTCCTGAAGACGCAAGTCTTTCACCTGAATACGTTTTAATGTTCATTCCAATTGAAAGTTGCTACTCGCTAATGTTCTGTGATGACAACACTCTTTGGGATTATGCTTGGAAAAACAAAATCATGCCAGTTTCTCCATCAACCTTGCTTGCAAGTTTAAAAATCATAAATTCCTTCTTAATGGTTAACCGCCAAAACAACAATGCGCAAGAGATTTCAAGACTTGCCACAAAAATGTTGGACAAATTCTCAGATATGGTTAAAAACATCCGTTCTGCGCGTGAAAAAATCGACCTTGGCTTAAGACAACTTGACGGAAAAGATAGTATTCTTGTAAACGCAGAAAAAATGAAGGATTTAGGCGCAGTAATGAACAAGGATATGCCACTTCCTGAAAATATAGAAGAATAATTTTATTAACTATTGTAAAAATTTACTTAAAAAATATAAAGTTCTAACTAAAAAATGACGACAAACATCTTGAAAGAAGGTGTGTGTATGTCAGTAAATTCTATTTCAGGGATAAGTTCATATTCTTACACTGCGGTTAGTGCAATTTCTTCAAGCACTAGCGGACTTAAGCCAGAAACAATCAAAAAGTTAAAAGAACTTGGCATAGACCCAAATTCAGTAAAAACAGAAGCTGAGGCGCAAACTCGCATCACTCAAGCCGAAAAACAAAAGAAGGCTCAACAAAGCCAATCTGTTCAACCTCAACAAAGTTCATCAAATGTTGATATGAAACAACTTCACGATGACATCAAATCTTTAGGCGACAAACTTGGCATAAACGTTGATACAATAAGCGATTTAGACAAAGTTGCTGACACTCTTAAGGTTGGCGTTGACGAATTTGTAAAAGGTGCTTCCGCTCAAACAAATGTTTCAGACAAAGCCGTTGTAAAACTTGGCAATGGCACAGAAGTAAAAGAAAATCCTCAAAAAATTCAAGGTGATTATCAAGACATAAAAGATAGAATTGACGAGGTTAAAAACGCTAAGAATTCAATGTTCGCAGGTCAAGACATGCTTGCAATGATGAATAAATACGCATTAGGTATTTCGTAAAAAGTAATTAAATCCATATTAGAAGAAACGGCGCGGGTTCTTGCAAAGCAAGAACCCGCGCCTCTATCAATTAAACTTACGCATTAACTTTTGATTTTTGTTGTTTGTAAGCCAATAAACAAGTAGCCAATTGGTCTGGACAACTTGTAGGCTTGCCGTTACAACTAATACCTTTTAATTTTTCGATAACCTCGTCGATTTTCATACCCTTAATAAGGCTTTTAATTCCTTGTAGATTACCGTTGCAACCACCAAAGAATTCGCTATCTTGAATTGTGCCGTCTTCGTTAATCGCAACTCTCATCAATTGGCAACAAGTACCTGATGTTTCGTATTCAATAACTTCAACTTTATTTTCCATTTTTAATTCTCCTTTGCTCAAGCAAAATTATATAACAAATTTTACAACTCATCAAATTTGCAATAAAATAAAATTATGAACGAACACTCACAAAAAGCATTTGAATTATTTCAACAAGGTTATAACTGTGCGCAAGCCGTGGTTGGGGCTTACGCAGAAGAGGTTAACATCGATTTTGACACCTTGATTAAAATGTCCTCGTCTTTTGGCGGAGGTATGGGCAAGTTAAGAGAGGTTTGCGGTGCAGTAAGTGCAATGTTCTTAATCGCAGGACTAAAACACGGTTATAACGAGCCAAACAACGACGAAGTCAAACAAAAACATTATGAACTTATTCAAAAATTAGGTCACGCTTTTAAAGAAAAATTTTCAACTTTTATTTGCAGAGAGCTTTTAGCCCTTAACGAGCAAGAAAGTTCACCAAAACCAACAAAAAGAACACCTGATTTTTACCAAAAACGACCTTGCGGAAAGTTTATAATTTCAGCATGCGAAATATTAGATTCTGTAATTTCTGAAATTTAGCAAAGAATTTGACAGAAATCCTTCCACAGATTACAATTGAAGAATAAGTTTAGGGGATTTTAGCATGGATTTAGAAAATAAAGTAAAAGATTTACTAAAAAGCCATAAATATCAAGAAGTTCTTGATACTCTTGAAGATGCTGAAATGACACTAAATTTGCACATTTACAAGGGCGACGCTTACTACGAATTAATGCAGTTTGAAAACGCAATTTCTGAATACACAAAGGTTCTAGAAATTGATAACAAAAACGTAAAAGCCTACAACAACAGAGGTAATTCCAAAGGGAATTTGCACCGATACGAAGAAGCGATTGAAGACTATAACAAAGCGATTGAAATAAATCCAAAATACGCGGAAGCATACTTTAATAGAGGACTTGTAAACTATAACTTAAGAAAAATTCAGGCATCAATTGCAGATTACAATAAGGCGATTGAATTAAACCCTGAAAACTTTATGGCTTATAACAACCGCGGAAACGCTAAAAATTACCTAAAAGACTTTAATGACGCAATTTCGGATTTTGATAAGTCTATTGAAATTAATTCAAACCACAATACCTACTTCAATAGAGGACTTGTAAAAGAAAATATTGAAGATTTCAAAGGTTCAATCGCAGACTATGACAAAGCTTTAGAGCTTAAGCCTGACGACCTTCAAATTAGACTAAAACGCGGATTTGCAAAGTATAAAATCGAAGACTTTGACGAGGCTCTTAAGGATTTTGAAACTATTTTAAAATCAGCACCTGATAACCTTGAAGCTATTGTTGTTTCAGGTATGACATATTTTAAAAAACAGGATTACGAAAAGGCCTTGGAGCAGTATAACCAAGCTTTGAAGATAAATTCTGAATATGCAGACGCGTATATTAATAGAAGTATTGTTTGCACTAAACTTGGCAACTATGAACAAGTTTTAGAGGATATTAAAAAGATTTTTTCAATGGATATTTTCAGAAACGATTATCTTTCTACATTTGAGCAAATAAAAGAAATTCTAATCGAAGAAAATTCAGAAAAATCGCTTGAATTTCTAAATAAAATTGAAGAACTTGAAAAAGATATTCCAGACAGATTTCCTAAAAACGTAACTATTTAAAAGCAAAAAAAAAGAGGTTCCGAGAAACCTCCGTTTGGAATTAAGAATTTTTTTAAATTTAATTATACGTTGCAAATTTATATTTTGTACTTATATAAAAACATTAAAACGCATTATAGTTGATTACCCAGTCGGGTAGTTTTTAAGATACCCCCTAGTTTTTGAGCATGCTATAATAAAATCAGGATAATTTCGAAAGGATTAAAATGATACTTATTACAGGCGCTGGTGGTTATATTGGAAGTCATACCGCAATAAACTTCATAAAAAACGGGTACGATATCGTAGTTTTTGACAATCTTGAAACTGGGCATATTGAAACAGTTAACGCACTAAAAAAGATTGCTGATGTAAAATTTGAAAAAGGCGACTTACGCAATATAGAAGATATCGACAAGGTTTTTGAAAAATATAATATTGATGCAGTAATCCATTTTGCAGCATTTTCTCTTGTAGGCGAAAGCGTTACTAATCCTGCAAAATATTACAGAAACAACGTTTATGGCACAATGAACTTGCTTGACTCAATGGTTAAGCATAACGTCAAGAAAATTGTATTTTCATCGACTTGTGCAACTTATGGCGAGCCAAAATACACGCCAATTGATGAAAGCCACCCACAAAACCCTATAAATCCTTACGGAAATTCAAAATTGTGCATTGAAATGATGCTAAAGGATTACGACAAAGCGTACGACCTAAAATCAATCCGCTTGAGATACTTTAATGTTGCTGGTTGCGACGAACAATCGAGAGTTGGCGAATGGCACGAGCCTGAAACTCACCTTATTCCAAACATTTTGAAATCGACTTTTGGTGAAGGAAAAACCTTCAAAATCTTCGGAAACGATTACGAAACTCCAGACGGCACTTGCATTAGAGATTACGTTAATGTTGAAGACTTGGCAGAAGCACACAGACTTGCGTATTTGTACCTTGAAAAAGAAAACAAATCTGATGTATTCAATTTGGGCACAGAACAAGGCGATAGCGTAAAACAAGTATTTGATACTTGCGAACACGTTTTAGGCAAGAAAATTGCAGTCGAAACAGTTGCACGTAGAGCTGGCGACCCTGCAAAATTATACGCAAACGCCAATAAAGCAAAAAGTGTTCTAAACTGGAAACCAACAAAAACACTTGAAGATAGCATTAAAAGTGCTTACGACTGGGAATGTAACTTAGATAACTTTAAAGCAGGTAAATAATGGTTTTAGCAATAATCACATCTCTTTTATTCATAGTAATAGCAATAATCATCAGATATACAATAGTTCAAAAACCACTTGAGAAGGCTAAAGCCAGCTGGTTATGCTTTGGCTTAGCTATAGGTGCAACAATGGTTTGCACACTTATATCAGGCGGAGAACAACAAAGCACACTAATTACAGGCTTTGCAACAATGCTTTTAGCCTATAACATTTTGAGCAGATAAATATTACTTACAACTTGTATTTTCCCAAGAAAGTTGCGTACCGTTGGGGCATTTACCTTCGCTGTCTGCTTTTAGATAGTCCATATTACCTGTTTCTATGACCCAACCTGTACAAATATAACCATCTTCAAAACAGACTGACTTTAAGGCTGCATTATCCTTACCTTCTCTTGTATTTTTACCTCCTGCTGGATAAATTCCAGTGGATGCTACCACAAATGTAAAAAAATCTTTATTCTGTACATTTGCACCTTTTGGACCATCAATATCTGCATAAACATAGCCACATTGTTTATTAGTCGGACTGTCTGAAGTTGCACCCCCATTTGCGTCACATGTTTTAAACTGAATATCAAAATCCAAAGCAGTACCATCTGCCAACAGAACTTTTGGATCTTCCCATTCGCTTGGGACAGCTGTAGCCTCACCATCTAATTCAAGATAATCACCGTCAGCAAAACACCCAGAACCAATTCCACAATTTTTTGATATCTTCATAAATTCGGTCATTCTATCTGCAAAACGCTGACTTGCAGATGTATCACTTGGAAGATTTATAAACCACTCTTCAATCGGTCCATAAACGGCAGTCGCACGACCGAACGCATCTTCAAGGTTTGAATATATTTTTTTCACTTTTGCGACTTTTTCTCTGTCGCCTGTTGATTGGTTTAAGTTCGGAATAGTAAGC
>CAVCIX010000102.1:0-5251 GCA_963602505.1 Anaerovoracaceae bacterium
TTATCATGAACTATTTATTTATATTATTTTGTTAATAATTTATGAATAATTTTTTATATAACCTCAAAATTTATTACTTTGATTTATAATTAAATAAGTAAGGAGGAAAATTTATGACTGTTAAATTTGATGCAGGTGAAGTTATTACAGCTATGGTAACACCTTTCACAAAGGAAGGCGATGTTGATTACGATAAAGCAGGCGAATTAGCTTCATACTTATTAGATAATGGCTCAGATTCAATTCTAGTTGCGGCAACAACAGGTGAATGCCCAACTTTAACACATGAAGAAGAATCTGAATTACTTAGCACTGTAAAACGTGCAGTTCGCAATGAATGTAAAGTTATTATGGCGGCTGGTTCAAACTCAACTAAGGAAGCTATAAAATATGCAAAAAATGCGGAAAAAGAAGGCGCAGATGCAATTCTTACCGTTGCACCTTATTACAACAAACCTTCTCAAGAAGGCTTAAAAGCTCATTTTTCAGCAATTGCACAAGCCGTTAATATTCCAATTATTTTATATAATATTCCATCACGTACAGGCGTTAACATTGAGCCTGAAACGGTTAAATATTTGGCTGAAAAATTTGAAAACATTGTTGCTATTAAACAAAGTTATCCAGATTTAGATAATGTTTCAGAAATGAGAGATTTGTGTCCAAAAGATTTCCAAATTTACTCAGGTGACGATAGTTTAACTTTACCTATGATGGCTTTAGGTGCAAAAGGTGTTGTTTCTGTTGCATCTCACATTTATGGTGAAGAAATTAAATCTATGATTGAGGATTTTAAATCAGGTGATATTAAATCTGCATTAAATATGCACATGATTTTATACCCAATGTTTAAAAAGTTATTCATGGCTCCAAATCCTGTGCCAGTAAAAGCAGCTTTGTCAAAAACTGGAATTATTAAAGATTATGTAAGATTACCTTTAGTAATTTTAAATTATGAACAAAAGGCTGAATTATTCTCAGTTATGGATTCAATTGAAAAAGAATAGCCCTGTTGGGTTATCCTAAATTTATTATTTTTGTTGAAATAATAATATAAATTATAATTACACTTATATAAGGACGTGGAAATGAAAAATAAAATTTTACTATTTTGGGGAATTGTTGTTATCGCAATTATTTCGATAACTATTATTTTCCTAAAGCCTACAAAATTAGGCTTGGACTTAGTTGGAGGTTCTCGTTTAGTACTTGAAGCTCAAACTACAGCAACAGTTGCTAAAATTACTCCTGATATGATGGATAGTTTACAATTTGCAATTGAAAACCGTATTAACAAACTTGGTGTTGCAGAAACTGTTGTTCAAAGACAAGGCGAAAAACGTTTGGTCGTTGAAATCCCTGCGGTTAAGGATTTGAACCAAGCAAAAAAATTCTTAGGTGAAACTGCTGAATTGGCTTTCAGAAAAGAAGTTCAAAATGGCAGTGCAGTTAGCTGGGTTGATACTGGTTTGACTGGTAACGATTTGAACCGCGCAACTTTAAGCACAAGCTCAAATGGTCAATGGGTTGTAGATTTAGAATTTAACGATAAAGGTACAAGAAAATTTGCTGATTTAACTCAACAATTAGTTGGCAAGCCAATGGCAATTTTCTTCAACGGTGAATTAACTTCAGCTCCTGTTATTAGAGAACCAATTATTGGTGGTAGAGCTCAAATTTCTGGTGGCGACAATGGTTTTGCTTATGAAGAAGCAAAAGAAATGGTTGATTTATTGAACGCTGGTGCATTACCTGTTCCTGCTAAAATCATTGAAGAAAACACTGTTGGACCAACTCTTGGTGCTGATAGTATTGCGAAATCAAAAATTGCAGGTGTTATCGGTTTAAGTGTTGTAATGTTATTTATGGTATTCTATTACCGCTTACCAGGGTTAATCGCAGATATTGCATTAATTATTTATAGTTTAATCTTGTTCGCATTATTTAAACAGATTCCTGTAACTCTTACATTGGCAGGTATTGCAGGTTTTATTCTTTCAATCGGTATGGCAGTAGATGCTAACATCTTGATTTTTGAAAGAACAAAAGAAGAATTGCGCGCGGGTAGAACTTTATTTACTGCAATCAACGCAGGTTTTGATAGAGCATTTACAAGTATTTTTGACTCAAATATGTCAACAATCATTACTTGTTTAATTCTTTATTTCTTTGGTACAAGCGTAGTTAAAGGTTTTGCTTTAACACTTGCATTAGGTACTGCGGTATCAATGTTCAGTGCAATTACAGTTACTAAAAACTTTATGCACTTAATTTTCGGTACTGGTGATTTGAAATATCCTGCATTATTTGGATTACACAAAGACGAAATCGGTACAGCTTATTCAGCTTCTGAAACAAAACGTGAAAAAGCTAAATTCGGTGTATTGGATTAGAGAGGTATATAGATATGGAAAATAAACATTTAGTTCATGTTGTAAAATATAGATGGGTTTGGATGGGACTATCTGCTTTATTAATAATCCCTGGGGTTATATTAATGATTTATGCAGCAATTGTTTCTCCTCAACACACTCCATTAAAAGTTGGTATTGATTATACTGGTGGTACAGTTATTCAATATGCAGTAGATAAGAAAATTGATAATAATTCTTTGTCTGATTTAAGAGCAAAGCTAGAAGCAAAGGGAATTGAAAATCCTTCCCTTCAAATTATCAATGTAAATAACACAGATAAAACAAAAGCTTCTGATATCATCTCTGTAAGAACAAAATTCATTGCTGAAGGTGATAACACTCAAGTTGATAATATTACATCAGTGGTTAAAGCTGAATATGCAAACGCAGAATTAGTTTCTTCAACTTCTGTTGGTCCAACTTTAGGTAAAGAGTTATTTAAAAACTCTTTGATTGCATTAACTTTAGCTTGCTTAGGTATTATCGTTTATCTATCATTTAGATTTCAATTGGATTTTGCACTTGCTGCTATTTTCGCTCTAGTTCACGACGTATTATTCGTAACTGGTGTGTTTGCAGCGATGGGCTTGTTCTTTAACGTTGAAATTGATGGCTTATTTATTACCGCTTTATTAACAGTAATCGGTTTCTCTGTTCACGATACAATCGTTGTATTTGACAGGGTTCGTGAAAACTTAAGATATTATGCAAAGAAAATGTCTTTCGGCGAGATTGTAGATGCTAGTGTAACTCAAACTATGGCAAGAAGTATCAACACTTCTTTAACAACTTTGATTACATTATTAGCATTGTATTTCTTCGGTGGCGTTACAACTAAAAACTTCGTGTTAGCGATGATTTTAGGTATCGCAATTGGTACATACTCAAGTATCTTCTTTGCTAGTATGTTAATCGATTTCTGGAGAGATAAAAAAACTCAAATGAAAAAAGCTTAATAATTTAATTTTTATTCAGGCATGGCATGCAACGATATGTTAAATATTTGTTGCATGCCTTTGTTTTTTGGTAAAATCAATAAAGAAATGGGGACATGTAAATGAAAAAATTATTATTATCTTTATTGATATTATTTTTAGGCGTTCAAGCAAACGCTGCAACAGTTTGGATTAATGATGCACGCGCTCAATTCCAAACAAACTCTTTGATTATTTTAGGCGTAAATATTAGAACTTTTAACGCCAAAGATTTGAATAAAAACGGAATTATTGATCCAAAATCTGAAGAAGAAAAAGGAACATTTTTAAACGCAATTGACAGACTAGATGAGCTTGCTATGCAAGGCGTGAACACTGTTCATTTGCTTCCTATTACTCCAGTTGGAAAAATTAAAGCATTGGGCACTGCGGGCTCAGTATTTGCCTTAAATTCGTTTAATGAAGTAAATCCACAATTAGCTGATAGAAAATCAAAATTGTCAGCAAAATATCAAGCTATGAGATTTATTGATGAAGCTCATAGACGCAAAATCAGAGTTTTAATTGATATTCCAGCTTGCGGTTCTTATGATTACTACTTAAAGAACAATGCTTTATTCTTGAAAAAAGAAGGTGGCTCACCTGTCGTTGCTTCTGATTGGACAGATGTTAGAGTATTTGATGCAGGAAAAGAAGGTCGAATTAACCTTGATTTGTTGGAAAAATACAAAGAATTAATTGATATGTACATGGAAATTGGCGCAGATGGCGCGGTTGCAAGTACTCCGACTATGAAACCTGCTGATTTTTGGTCTGAATTAATTTCTTATGCAAGAGCAAGAAGCCCTCAATTCTTGTTTATTGCTCAAGCAACTGATAAAGATACTCCGTTTGGTAATAATATTCCATTTACAACCTATGACAAACTTTTAGAAGCTGGTTTTGACGGATATTATGCAGGTTACTCAAGATTTTCAGATTGGCAAACTGCTAATGAATTATATGAACATGTAAAGTTTAACGAAAAATTATTTTCAAAATATAAATTAATTAAATCTGATGTTGGTAGTTTTGCAACTCATGATATGGTGAGTCCTGTGCTTGTAAACGGTCCTCAATATTCAATTATGTTATCATGGTTGAACGCAACATTGCCTGTAAACGCTTACTTTATGGACGGCTTCCAATCTGGTGATGACTATATGTACCCTTGGGAAAATAAACGTGCTAAAAAAACTTTTACTGATGACGACTTATATTTTGCTCATCGTGGTAAAATTGATATCTTTAACTTCTCAAGAAAACCAGAAGGTTCGAATGGCGATATCTTACAAAACTTTATTTTAGCTAATAAATTCAAATTCATGATGAATAATATTATGCCAGGTGCAACCTTTGTGCCTTTGCAAACAAATTCTTCAAACGTATTTGCTTATGCTCGTTCAACTAAGCAAAATGCAGTAATTGTTATTGGTAATATGGATTTTTCAAATATGCAAAATGCAAAAGTTTCAGTTCCTCATTTGAACGATAAAATTGCTATTGTTCCAGTGAAAATCCAAGATATTCCAGTAATTTCAAGAGGTCGTATTAACTCAATCTTGGCGCCTGGAGAAGTCCAAGTTTTGCTAGTTAAAGACTTTTCTATTAAATAAATTTAACAAATATTTTGTTTGATACTTGTAAATCAATTATATTTGATATATTCTATATATATACAACAGGAAAAGAAGGATAAAAAAATGTCAAGAAAATGTGAAGTATGTGGTAAAGAACCATTAAAAGCAGCAAAATTAACTTTCTCTCATAAACAAATTGTTCACAGACAAGCTCCAAATCTTCAAACTGTAAGAGTTATGGAAAATGGTACTGTAAGAAAAATGACAGTTTGTTCTTCATGCT
>CAVCIX010000103.1:0-3843 GCA_963602505.1 Anaerovoracaceae bacterium
ACCATTATCTGAGCTTAAAGTAAGCGCGATAAGGTTTGAGCCAAACTCACTTGCTAAATCAGTCATTTTTTCAAGTCTATCAATGTTATCCGTTGCACTATTTATAAAAGCATTTTTAGGATTTTTGCAAAGTTCTAATCCTTTTTTCATTTCTTCAGCATTTGAAGTATCAAAAGAAATATTTTGAGTGCCATTAGTGTTAACGATTTCAGTTAACCAAGGTAAAATCCCTGTCAATTCGCCTTTTGCTGGACCTACATTCAAGTCAATAGCGTCCATTTTTGCTTGCTTCTTGATTAATTCCAATACAAAATCTTTATCACGCTTAACGAGTGCTTCTCTGACTGATTTAGATATTACGTGTATGTTTTCACCAATTAATTTCATAACTTTATCCTATCATAAATAAAATAATCAACGTCTAATTTTCATAGTACAATTCATCACCATTTTTTACTCGCTTAAAAATCGGTACTCCTAAAAATTTGTACACAATTATTATATCATTTAAGCGCTGAAAATACTCCAATTTAAAAAATACGTACCTGCTAAGTTTTTTGAATAAATACCCTTTTTGCATATATTCAGAAATTTCTGGCAACATTTCGCTCAAATTAGCATTGCTAACTAATTCCAACTCATATTTTTTTGTTTTTGCTGTTAATTCCTTAAGTCGAGCCTTGTTATTGATACTATTTGAAGAGTGCAAACGATAATAGTATAAAATTTCATCAAGAAATTTAATTTTTCCGTACTTTGAAGCTTGTATTAAAAACCAATAATCCTCTAACGGTGCATCTTCTGTATATTTGCCTATTTTTTCAAAAATTGATTTTCGAATAAGTATGCCATTAGGAATATAATTTCTAAAAACTAGCGTTTTATAAGTTCCAAAATCTTCTGAATCAAACTTAATGTCAGGATTTATAGTTTCATAGTATTCTTTAAAATTTTCGATTTGACCGCTTATAGTCGGTTGAAATTTCAAATTTACGTTGCACTTTTTTGAGCTATCATCAATAAATTCGTTATTTCCAACGCAAATTACATATTCATTATTATTTTCTAAAAATTCGACTTCATGCTCAATTGCGCTATGAGCTGAAATATCGTCCGATGCAATATCATAGATATATTTTCCCTCGCAGATATCTAAAAATCTGTTGTAGGTCTTGCAGGTGCCTTCATTTTCCTTTTTTTGAAACACTACTCGTTTAAATCTGTTTTCGCATTCGGATTGCAATTCTGTAAGTTTTTCAAAAGTGCTATCAGTCGAGCCGTCATCAAGAACAATTAACTCAATATTTTCATAAGTTTGATTAATCAAGGATTTAATCGTTTCTTGAATGTACTTTTCGTGATTATATGCAGGAATAACAATTGAAACCAATGGCTTAATACTCATTTATCGCCTCCACAACTGATTTAACCTCCTCTTGTGTCATCACAGGTGAAATCGGAAGACTAAGAATTGTTCTGTGAATTTCTTCTGTTACTGGATAGCTTTTTTGAGCGAATTCAGCGTATGCACCTTGTTTATGAGGCGGAATAGGATAATGAATAAGGGTTTGTATTCCCTTTTCTTCTAAAAACAATTTTAGAGCATCTCTATTTTCTGTTCTAACGGCAAAGATATGCCAAACATGCGCATTTTCGTCCACAACTTTTGGCAAAATTATTTTTTCGTTTTTGATATTTTCTCTGTAAAATTTAGCAATTTCACGACGTTTTGCATTATCATTGTCTAAATGTTTTAATTTTACATCTAAAATTCCAGCTTGAAGTTCATCTAGTCTTGAATTTACACCCTTATAGATATGATGATATTTGGTATCTGAACCATAATTTGCAAGCGCTTTAATCTTTTTGTAAAGCTCTTCATCATTCGTTGTAACTGCTCCACCGTCACCTAGACAACCTAAATTTTTGCTTGGATAAAACGAAAATGCGCTCGCATCGCCAAGATTTCCGACCATTTTGCCTTTATATATTGCACCATGCGCTTGCGCAGAATCTTCTATAACCTTTAAATTGTGTTTTTTAGCTATTTGTTGAATTTTCTCCATTTCAGCGACTTGTCCATAAAGATGAACCACAATAATAGCCTTTGTTTTATTCGTAATTTTTTTCTCGATTAAATCAGGATTGATATTATAAGTATTTATGTCAGGTTCAACTAAAACTGGCTTACATCCGACCTCTGAAACGGCAAGAATTGTTGCAATAAAGGTATTTGCAGGAACAATAATTTCATCGTCTTCATCAAAGTTATAGGCTTTTAATATCAATTTTATTGCATCGTAGCCATTTCCAGTACCAACTGCAAATTTTGTTCCACAAAATTGAGCAAAATTATTTAAAAAACTTTCGTTTTCGTTTCCTAACAAGTACGTTCCACTTTCAAGAAGTTTGTCAAATTTATCTTTAAATTCAGCTTCGAAGCGTTCATTTACCTTTTTTAAATCTAAAAATTTTATCATATCAATTCCTATAAATCCAACTCGTAAGTTTCGTAAACAACTGTTCTACCACCAAAACTTTCCTTTTGAAAAATTAACCCTTCGTTTAGGTATAATCCGCCATTTTCTGTTGATATTCCAAAATCAAAGTATGTTTTGCTATCCTTATATTTTTCAATTAATGTTGCGATAACTAAATCCAACGCGCCAAGTTTTCTGCCTACTTCAGAATTGGCTAAATATTGCGTATGAACTAAATTTGGATAAACAAAAAGCAAAGAGCCAGCTAGAATTTCACCGTCTTTTTTAGCAACAAAAAGTTTAATATTATTCGGAAATCTACTTTGCAACAGTTTTAATTCTTCAGTAGTATGAACCGCAGTTGTACTGTGATATTTTGTCAAAACGGAATTTTCTAAGGCAATAAATTTCTCAAAATCACTAGATTCTTCAACAATAATATTTTCGCGTTTTGCTTTTGATATTTGAGCTTTGCGACCTTTTGTTAAACTAAAAGATTCCTCTAAAAAAATCGTAGTAGAAGGTTCTTTTTTCAAAAGTTTTGCGCCATTCTTCCACAATGCGTATAAATCTTCTTCTGAAGGAAATTTTGTGTATATGTGTGGTATTTTTTTATAAACTAATTTTTTAAAGTTGTTTTCACGCAAATATTTTATTAAAGCATCAAAGCATTCGTTCATTTTTGTCTGTTTCATTGTTTCATCAACAATCAAACCACCAAACGTTAATCCTCCGTGAGAAATCACCTCGTCCTTGTGTACTGATAACGGTAGTAAGGCAATTAAAACACCTTCTGAATAAAACATCAAGGAATTGTCAACAAATCTGTCAGAATGATACTCTACAAAATCTCTATTTAGCATAAAAATGCCGTTTTTAGAGGTATTTAAGAATTTGTTCCATATATCTTTTTTCTGTGCAGAATATTTTTCAACTGTAATCATTCTTCCACCTTACAATTAACATAAATCTCTGCGCCGTTTTCAGGGAAATATTCAGTTAAAGAATATAACCCGTCTAAAAGTTTTTCATCAATTAATCCGAGTTCAACTAATTTTGCCATTTTTTCGTGATTAAAAAATTTAATAAAATAAGAGCCTTTTTCAATAATCGAAAGACCTTGATTTTCGCATATTTTAACCAATTTTTCAATATCAAAAGTATTATTTTGTTGAAGAACTTTAGCAGTATCAGTAAGTTCATTAAGTTTTGGAATTAATCCTGACTGATACGCCCAAAGCAAATGAAAACTATTCGCGTTCGGGACATTAATATGAACAACAGTGTCTTTATCGCAAAGCTCTTTTACCATATTTAAAAGCTTCTCAGGCTCATTGACCTCGTGAAGTAACGAACTTATTAC
>CAVCIX010000103.1:3853-4965 GCA_963602505.1 Anaerovoracaceae bacterium
TCAAAACTTTTTTCCTTTAGTTTTTCAAACACGTTTTCAAAACAATCGTTGTATATTTTAACATTTGAATTATATAATTTTGATTTTAACAATTCATCAACAAAAACTTTTGACGGTTCAACAACTGAAAAAGAGTTATATTGCGTATAATATTCAAATAAAGAATGTTTGCCAGAACCGATTTCTAAAATATTTTTTGGCGAATATTTAGAGAAAAACTCCAAAACTTTTTTTCTTCGATATGAAACCATAGTGTCCTCAAAAGGATGTGCAAGATAGTCTTTTACGTATTTTTCAATATTACGCTTCACTATTTACCCCTTTTAAAAACTCGTCATAACTTCTAATGTATTCATCTTCGTTGTAGATTTCACTTGCCAAAATCATGAGTTTGCAACCGTAAGAGAAATTAAACATTTCTCGCCACATGTTTTTGCCAATATATAGTGCATAATCAGGTCTATTTAAACTCACAATCTCTCTATTTTTGCCGTCATCAAGCACAAATTGACATGAACCATCTATCGCAACGATTAGTTGCTCAAGAGTTTTGTGTGCATGGCAACCTCTTTTTTGTTCAGGAACAGTATCGTAAATCCAATAAACGCGCTTAATTTCAAACGGAACATTATTGTTTTCTTCAAGCGAAATCAACTTTCCTCTTTCATCGCCAAACACATTCATTTTTATTAATTTGTAGTCCAAATGCCCTTGTCCTTAAATAGTGATAGCTATACTAATTATTTTACAATAAATATAAAAATGTGCGTGATTTTCGGTAGGGTGGAGTCGAGCGAAGCGAGCGAACCCGTCTGAGCAAATAGCCTTGTTTGAGCGTTAATTTGAGTGAAACGAAAATTAAAAGCGAAATGCAAAGGCTATGCGTACCCGAATAATCCAAGACAGTTTTGAGATGCTGAACATAGAACTACCATTTTAAACGAGTTCATTAAACGCTTCAGCATAACAAAGACTAAAAAAAAAAACAATAAAAAACTCCTCGAAAGAGGAGTTGAAAAACTTTGTATAGGGAAGGAAATAAGGAAATCTATTAAAATTATTCTTAAGAGAATAAGTTGAATGTTTTGTCAACATTATCTTTGATTAATGAT
>CAVCIX010000104.1:0-4929 GCA_963602505.1 Anaerovoracaceae bacterium
TGCATTGCGGGATCTTAAAGACTTTGAAAAGACCCCGTAACAAGTACGGGGTGACGGATTTGGCGAAAGCCGTTGCCTTCACGTTAGCCGAAACATTGGTTGTAATGGGCATTATCGGTGTGGTTGCGGCGTTGACTATTCCGAACTTAAACCAATCAACAGGCGACAGAGAAAAAGTCGCTAAATTGAAAAAAGTTTATGCTAATTTAACCGACGCTTTTGGTCGTGCTACTGCCGTTTATGGACCAATCGACGAATGGTTTATCAATGATGGTAATAATAATATTATGTGGCATGACCGTTTAGCAGGTCGTATGACAGAGTTTATGAAAATATCTAAAAATTGTGGAAATAGTGATGAAGGATGTTTTCCGACAGAAGACTATAAAACCTTAGATGATGATACAACGGATACACCTTACGGTTGGGATGAACCAAAATTCCTATTGGCAGACGGAACTGCTTTGGATTTTTATATTTCAACTAAGGATTGTTCTATTAATGTGGGTGATTTACAAGATATTTGCGGATTTATTTACGTGGATATTGACGGAATAAAAGGTTCTAATACGGAAGGCAAGGATTTTTTTACGTTCTACGTAACAAAATCTGGTATTTATCCTATGGGTGCAAGATTAGCTGATGCGGTAGGTAACATTTTGAGTGGTTGCTTTGAAACAGGTTCATCTTGTACAGGTTGGGTAATTGAAACAGGTAATATGGATTACTTGAAGGCTTCAAATGGCAAATGCCCTAACGGTACAACATTGTCTTGGGAAAATACAAGTTGTAAGTAGCGGATTTTCGGTAGGGTGGAGTCGAGCGTAGCGAGCGAACCCGTCTGAGCAAATAGCCTTGTTTGAGTGCTAATTTGAGTGAAACGAAAATTAAAAGCGAAAATGCAAAGGCTATGCGTACCCGAATAATCCAAGACAGTGAATAGTGAATAGTGTGTTGCCATGTCATTGCGAGGAGCGTAAGCGACGAAGCAATCCAAAAACATGTAATAATCAAGTCTTGTCATCCCGCATAAACGAAGTGCATTGCGGGATCTTAGAGATAATAAAAAGATACCGCAACAAGTGCGGTATGACACGATTTTAAATTAAAGGCGAACCTTTCAACCATTAAGCCATTCAGCCATTAAACTTTTAAAGCCCTAACGTCTTATAGCCTAATAAAATTAACTACTTATCCGCCAACTATGCAATAGAAAAAATTTTTCTAAATCATAAAATAGCAATATGAAAGTTATTGTTATTGGTGCAGTTGCGGCTGGTTCAAAGGCTGCAGCAAAGTTAAAACGTTTACAACCAGATTGGGAGGTCGTAATTTATACGGCTGACAACAATGTTGCGTACTCCGAATGTGGTATGCCGTACTATATTGCGGGTGCTTTTCAAGACGCGACGAAGCTTATTATCAGAACTCCAGAGGAGTTTGAAAAAAGTGGTATAAAAGTTTATACAAACCATGAGGTTACAGAGATTGACCCTGAAAATAAGACTGTAACTGTAAAAAATCTTATTTCAAACGATATTTTTCATACAAAATATGACAAATTAATTCTCGCAACAGGTGCAAATCCAGTAGTTCCAGACATTGAAAATATTAATCTTAAAAATATTTTTACGCTTAGAACTTTCGAGGACGGAATTGCTATAAAAAAGACCGTTTTGTCGAGCAAACGCGCGTTAATCTTGGGCGCTGGTTACATTGGCATTGAACTTTTAGAAGCGTTTGTAAAACAGGGGCTTTCTACTGCTATAATTCAATCTTCGCCATTTATTATGTCGCTATTTGACGAGGATATGGCGCAATTGATTCAAAAATTTGTACTTCAAAGAAATTTAGAGCAAGTAAAAATTATTAATAATGACACTATTATTGCATTTGAAGGCGATGAATATGTCAAAAAAGCGATTACAAAACAAGGAAAAAAAATCGAAACAGATTTTGTAGTTTTATCAGTCGGAGTTCGCCCAAACGTTGAATTAGCGAAGAACGCAGGCGTTGAGTTAGGAACAACAGGCGCGATAAAAGTTAATCAATACATGGAAACAAATATAAAAGATATTTACGCATGTGGCGATTGTGTCGAAAAGTACAATATTGTTGCTGATGCACCTTGTTGGATTCCTCTAGGCTCAACTGCAAACAAGGAAGGTCGTTGTTGTGCGATTAATGTTGCAGGTCAAAAAGAAGCTTTTGAAGGGGTTTTAGGCTCTGCCGTAACTAGATATTTTGATTTTTCAATGTCAATGACAGGACTTACTGAAAAAATGGCTAAAAAATACGGTTTTGAACCAGTTTCGGTGATAGTTAGAAAAAATGACAAGGCAGGCTATATGCCTAATGTCGGAAATATTACGTTGAAGTTGGTTGCTGATAAAAAAACGGCTCGAATTTTGGGTGCGCAAGGTTTAGGGCAAGGAGATGTAGATAAGCGCATAAACACGCTAACAAGCGCCCTTTTATCAAAAATGACGATAAAAGAGTTCTTTGGCAATGATATAACTTACGCTCCCCCATTTTCAACAAGTATTGACCCAATGCTTACTGCCGCGCAAAAATTGACGAACAAACTAAGCTTGAGCTAATTTGATACTTGAATTTGGTTTGCCCATTTTCAAAAGTATTTTTACAACTTTTGGCATTTGGCAAACAAATGAGTATTTACCTTTTGAAATTGAACATTTTGAGCAATCGCAACCTAATTGATAACATTCAAGAGCTTGCTCTGTCCAGTTTTGAGTAATTGATTCAGAAATTTCACCGTTATTTTGCGGTTCAAATTCTTCATCTACGTAATCACTTACAATTTTGATACTTAATGCCATATCCATTCTCCCCAGATATAATCTACCCCGATTATTCTTTCACACACTTATTCTAAAAGAGATTAAAAAATATTTAATCCTCTATTTAGATGAAATAACACTTGACTTTCTATACCGTTCGGTATATAATACGCATGCTATGAATAATCAAGATAATAAAAATAAAATATTGAATATAGCACTTGAACTTTTTTCAAAAAAAGGCTACGACGCAGTAGGTGTACAACTTTTATGCGAAAAAACAGGTATTACAAAACCCACTTTATACTACTATTTTTCTAATAAAGAAGGCGTTTTGAAGGAACTTTTAAAAGTGAATTACGAAAAGCTAAACAACTTGTTGGAGCTTAATTCACACTATATACCCCACCCTAAACAATACGAGCATGACGTTATTTTGACTTTAACAAACGTTGCTCAAACTTATTTGGAGTTTGCTAAAAATAATGAAAAATTCTATAAAATGGTTTTAAATGCTACATTTGCCCCAGACGGTGGAACCCTAAGCAAGCTTGCGATTGAATACAACCAAGTTCAATATCAAATCTTAGAAAAAATGTTCAAATCCATGGCACGTATTCACGGAAATATGAAAGGCGCTGAAAAACGTCTGGCATGGACTTTTATCGGACTTATCAACACCTACATAGCACTTAAAACAGACGAAAGCATAAATGATTTTATCAAACAATTTATGCACGGAATATTCAGCTAAAATTTTTTTAAATTTAATATACCGAACGATATAGAAAGGAGAAACAAAATGTGGGCAGAAAAAAGTAATTTTTATCATATTTATCCTTTAGGATTTTGTTCAACTCAAGAAAGAAACAGTTTTGACGGTAGTGTTCAGCATAATTTGTTCAAAATTGAAGAACAAATTGAACATATTAAAAATCTCGGAATTAATGCAATTTATTTTGGACCTTTGTTTGAAAGTACCGTTCATGGCTATGATACAGCGGATTATTACAAAATTGATGCAAGATTAGGTGATAATGAAGATTTTGCAAATTTGGGCAAAGTTTTGCACAAAAACGGTATAAAATACATTGTTGACGGTGTGTTTAACCATGTTGGACGCGATTTTTGGGCGTTCAAAGATGTTCAAAAAAATCGCCAAAATTCAATTTATTGCGACTGGTTTTTTTTGGATTGGAATGGAAATAACGCTTACAACGACGGATTTTCATACGTTGATTGGGAAGGTTGCAGTGACTTGGTCAAATTGAATTTGAAAAATTATTACGTGAAAGAACATTTGTTTAATGCGGTTAAATATTGGGTTGAAAACTTTGATATAGACGGCTTAAGACTAGATGTGGCATACTGTTTAGATGATGATTTTATGAAAGAATTGCATAATTTTGCAAAATCTTTGAAACCTGATTTTTGGCTTTTAGGCGAAGCCGTTCATGGTGATTACAACAACCTTGCAAACCCTGAAATGCTTGATAGTGTTACAAATTACGAGTGCTACAAGGGGCTTTATTCAAGCTTTAACGACAAAAATATGTTTGAAATAGCGCATTCTGTTAAACGTCAAGAGAATTTATATCGCGGAAAACATTTGTATTCTTTTTTGGATAACCACGATGTTTCAAGGATTGCAAGCTCTTTGAACGATAAAAATAACTTGAAATTCGTTTATTCGCTTATGTTTACACTCCCAGGAGTGCCAAGCATTTATTACCAAAGCGAGTTTGGAATTGAAGGTCAAAAAAGCAATGGCGATAAATGTTTACGACCAAAATCAGAATACTTTAATTACAACGATTTGACTAATCACATAAAAAATTTGTGCAAAATCAACAGCGAAACGGATTTGTTTAGCTATGGTCAATATGAAGAAATTAAGCTTAAAAACGAGTTTTACTGCTTTGCGCGAAAACTAAACGGTCAAAAAGCCGTTTGTGCGGTGAATATTTCGGACAATGAAGAATATGTGAATTATGAAGGTTTGGAATTGAAGCTTCCGCCGAAATCAGAGCAAATTTTTGTTAATGAAAATTGCGTTTCTTTTGAAAAAGTTTAGACTTAATTTGATGTACAAATACCCCAATTGAACAGGTGTGGCGCGAGCCGAAGG
>CAVCIX010000105.1:0-4616 GCA_963602505.1 Anaerovoracaceae bacterium
TCTCGTACTTATATAAAGAAAATTTTTCCAAAAAAATTGCTTTTTTTGCCCAATATAAGTTTACAAATCTTAACAAAATGACATAATTGTAGATTATTGCTGAATTCTACAAAGGTGTTAAGACTAAATCTTGTTTTCTATGTCACCCTGAATTTATTTCAGGGTCTTTTCCACGTAATATGAAAAATATCGTTTGTGAGATTCTGAAACAAGTTCAGAATGACATAATACTTATGTATTTAATATAAGTATTTTTTAGATAAAAAATTGCTTTTTCAGTAATATGAACCCTTTTCAACCTTATTCTCTCAAAAATGCGATTTTGCCATTTAATATTCCACAATCCCTATATTACAATTGTTATACAACTTGCATGCTTATTTAATTTGTTCTAAAATATTGTATTATGAATATTTTAGAGAAAAGTGAAAAAACATTAGAATTTGACAAAATTTTGTCGCAATTAGCAACATACGCTAGAACTCAACAAAGTCAACAGTTATGCTTGAGTTTGCAACCTGAAACAGATTATGAAAAAATTCAAGAAGCTGTTACTTTAACAAAAGAAGCAAAAGAGTTGATTGACAAGCTTTTAGAATTGCCAATTGAGCATCTTACTGATTTGAACACAATTGAAAGTGCTCAATTGAACAGTTATTTAACAGAACATGAATTGTTGAGCTTAGCAAAAAGTTTGCGTTCTGCAAGATTAGTTAAGAACTTTATGCGCGAAAATACTTTGGCTGATAGCTTATTGAGCAAGGTATCTTCTCAATTAATTCCAAACAAGGAATTGGAAGATCAAATCTTTGCTAAATTTGATGAAGCTGATAATATTAAAAAAGACGCTACTGACTTGTTATCAGGCTTGTATTCGTCTTTAAGAGATGCTGAAAAGGATATCAAGGCTAAAATTAATGAGTTATTAAACTCTCACGATTTTGCTCAATACTTGCAAGAACCAATTTATACAATCCGTGATAACAGAATTGTATTCCCAATTATGGCTAGTGCTAAGGGCAAAATTTCAGGTATTACACACGACGTTTCAGCAACTAACAAAACTGCTTACATTGAGCCTTCTCAATTAGTTGCTATGAATAATAAAATCAGAGAATTGAAGGTTAAAATCAGAGATGAAATTATCAAAATTCTTACTGATTTAACAAGACAAGTAAAACGCGTATTTGATTCCTTCAAAACAAACGAGTACGTTTTAGCTCAATTGGATATGTATTTTGCAAAAGCTAGATATGCAATCAAAATTAAGGCTATTGAACCTGAATTAACAAAAGACAGAGTTCTTAAATTAGAAGGGATTAAGCATCCTCTATTAATTTCGAGAGTTCCTGAAATTGTTGCAAACGATTTTGCTTTAGGTGACGGTTATACATCACTTATTATCACTGGTTCTAACACTGGTGGTAAAACAGTTACACTAAAAACTGTTGGCTTGTTCACATTAATGACAAGAGCTGGCATGTTTTTACCTTGTAGCTTTGCGCGTATTTATCCGTTTGAAAGAGTTCTTGCAGATATCGGCGACGAACAAGATATTATGCAAAACTTATCAACTTTCTCATCTCACATGAACAATATTATTAATATTTTAAATGTTGCAGATGAAAATTCGTTGGTATTATTGGATGAAATTTGTGCAGGTACTGACCCTCAAGAAGGTGCTTCTTTAGCAGAAGTTATTCTTGATGAGTTGGTTAACAAAAAGACTTTAAGCGTAATTACAACTCACTTCGGTGAATTGAAATCTTTGGAATATACAAATTCTCATTTCAAAAATGCTTGTGTTGAATTTGATAGAGAAACTCTTAAACCAACATACAAGTTGACAATTGGTATTCCAGGGGCAAGTAATGCAATATTTATTGCAAGCAATTTAGGTCTAAACTCTGAATTGGTTGAACGTGCAAAATCTACGTTGAACATTCAACGCGATCCTTCTGCGGTAATTATTGAAAAATTGCAAGAAACTCAACAAAAATTGAGCAAAAATCTTCAAGATGTTGAAATGATGAAAATGTCATCATTGAAGGCAAGAGAAGACTACGAAACTAAACTTGCAGAATTGCGCAGAGATAAACGTAAAACTATCAAAGCTATTGAAAGCAAGTTCTCAGAAGAATTTGATAATGTTCGTTTAGAAATCAAAGATATTATGAGCGAATTGAGAAAAGAAAAATCTGAAAAAGTCGCAAGACGTTCTTACACTCGCTTGTCTTACCTTGAAAACGATTTGAAGGATCAAATCGAAAACGCAATGGATAAACAAACTTATGATGAATTAATTTGGGATTCAATCAAGGTTGGCGATACTGTTATGATTAAAGACTTGAACCAACCAGTTACAGTTGTTTCATTGCCTGACAAAAACAATAATTTGACAGTTCAAATGGGACTTATCAAAACTAAGATTAGCAAAGACCAAGTTGCGAAGTTGGATTCTAACTTAACTAAAAAGCCTCAATTGAAGTTAAAACCTTTAGAATCTTTTGAATTAAAAAGAAGTGGGTTGTCTAACACTCTTGATTTAAGAGGTTATAAGGTTGATGACGCTTTGGATAGTTTAGAAAGCTACTTAGACAAAGCAAGCTTGGCTAATTTAACTCCTGTTTACATCATTCACGGACATGGTACAGGCGCGTTAAAATCTTACGTTAGAGATTACGTATCAACATCACCTTACGTTGCAAAATATCGCGCAGGTGAATCAGCAGAGGGCGGAGATGGCGTAACTGTTATTGATATAAATTAAAATATTAACGTATATAACAAAAATGACATGGCGCACTCGTTTTTCGAGTGCGTTTGTTTTATAATCAATTTGTTAATGGTCTTTTAAAATAAACACGGAGAAATTATGACAGAAAAAATTTATTCAGACGCTGAGTTTGAAGCCTTGTTAAGCAATTATGATTATAAGTTTAACAAAGGTGATTTGGTTAAAGGTACGGTTTTGGGATATGATTCAGAAGGCGCTCTTGTAAATATTGGCGCAAAAACTGCAGCTAGTGTTCCGACTAAAGAGGCTGTTTCAGATAAATCTCAATCAATTGAAAATGTTTTAGAAAAAGGAAATGAATACGAATTCCTTATTATTTCAGATGAAGACACTGATGGAAAAATGTTGTTGTCTAGCTTGAGAGTTCAACAAGCTTATGCTTGGAAAGAACTTGAAAAACTTAAAGAAGCAAACGAAATTATCCTTGGTGAAATTAGCGCTATCGTTAAAGGTGGCTTGATTGTTGACATCTTAGGATTAAAAGGTTTTGTTCCTTCAAGTCAATTAAAGGTTAAAGATCAACAATTCGCTATTGGCGACAAAATCGAACTTAAGATTTTAACTCTTGATAGCCAACAAAATAGCTTTATTTTATCAAACAAAAAAGTATATTCAGAAACTACAGAAGAAGAAAAAATGAATTTATTTGCTCAAATTGAAATTGGACAAGTATTAAAAGGCGAAGTTGTTAGAATTACTGACTTCGGTGCATTCATTGATATAGGTGGTATTGACGGCTTGTTACCATTATCTCAAATTTCTTGGAAATGGATTGACCACCCTTCTGATAGATTGAAAATTGGCGAAAAAATCGAAGTTGAAGTTATCAGCATTGATAATGATAAACACAGAATTTCATTAAGCCTTAAAAACTTGGAAGCTGATCCTTGGATTGAAGCTGAAAAAGAAGTTAAAGCAGGTGAATTGCGTGAAGGTGTTATCACTAGAATCAAACCTTTTGGCGCATTTGTTGAAATCTTCCCAGGAGTTGAAGCTTTACTTCCTCAATCAGAACTTGCAACTTACGAAAGCCAAAACAATGTGATTTCAAAAGTTGGAGATACAATTAAAACTTATGTTTTGAAATTTAATGCACAAGATAAAAGAATTGCATTAAGTGTTACAGAACCTGAGTTAGCTACTGTTTAAAGGCTTTTAAGGTTTTAGCCAAAGCTTTTGGACATAAGCCAATAATATTTTCAAAACTGCCACCGATTTGTTTAACAAAGCCGTGTGGCAGTTCTTGTATGCCATAAGAACCAGCTTTGTCTAGGGGGTTAAATTTTTCAATATAGTCGTTAATCATTTCGTCTGAAAGTTCGTTAAACGTTACGTAACTTGTGGTTGAAGTGATTTTTTTTCGCATGCTTGGGGTTTCAATTGCGCAAATTGAAGTTACAACAAAATGTTCTTTGTTTGAAAGACTTTTTAACATTTCAAAAGCTTCTTGTTTGTCTTTTGGTTTGCCTAAAATTTTATGTTCGTTTACAACAATTGTGTCTGCGCCAACAACTATTGCGCTTTTGGTGATTGTTTTTGCAACGTATAGCGCTTTATTGTATGCAAGATTTTCGATTTTGTCGTAAGAAAAATCGTGGTTTTCTAGTTTTTCTTCATAACCTGAGGGTATAATCTCAAAATCTAAATTCAAATCTTCAAATATTTTTTTTCTTCTTGGGGAAGAAGATGCTAAAATTAATTTTTTCATAACACGATGATTATATCAGAACTTTTGCATAAAAAAAAGAACCTTTTAAAAGGTTCTTTGATTTACACACATAAAATTTACTACTTATTTTCCCTAAACACTAAACTTACT
>CAVCIX010000106.1:0-4439 GCA_963602505.1 Anaerovoracaceae bacterium
ACCTTATTGACTTGAAGTTAGAACGCAAAAACTCAAATTTTGAATTTACGTATTATAATAGTTATAATAGCGTGTGTTCTTCAGGCGCTTTGCCAATAGAAAACATTTTTGAAGGGGTAAAATGATTAAATCTACAACAAAAATAACTATATCTTTTAATGATTTAGATCCCATGAATATTGTTTGGCACGGAAACTATGTCAAATACTTAGAACAAGCTCGTTGCGAAATGTTCAAAAAAATAGGATACACTTATATGGATATGTACAAGGATAATTATATGTATCCGATTGCAAAAATGGATTTGAAATTTATTAAATCCGCATCTCTTGATGATGAAATAGACGTTTGTTGTGTGTTGGAAGAAATTGAACCCGCTATGGTAATTTCTTACGAAATATTTAATTCAAAAACAGGTGAAAAAATTTTTAAAGCAAAATCGACACAAATTGCAGTATTAGCAGATACCCAAAAATCTGTTTACATTGCGCCGAAAAAACTAGTTGAAAAATTTGAGGAGTCGAAAATTGAAAAAGCTTAGTTTTATTTTTGTTGCTCTAATTTTTTCAGCTCAAATAGCCTTTGCAAATGTGTTCAATTCACCGCAAAAGTTAGAATATATCGTGCCAAAACTTCCTCAATTTAGTGAGGTGAGTTGCAATTTTAAACAACAAAAACAAATGCCGAATAACGTTATTTTAAATTCTTCTGGTGAATTTTATTTCAATAGCAAAACTGGTGTCGTTTTTAAAACAACTTCACCTATAAAAACAGTAAATGCGTATTCTCCAAAAGAATATAATCAAATTAATGACGTAATTAACGCGATTGCAAACCGTAAATATTCAAAAATAGAAAATCAGTTTGATTTCTATTATATAGGTGAAAAACCTTGGGAATTTGCAATGAAACCAAAATCAACTTCGCAAGCTTCAAAATATTTAAAATCAATTGAAATCTATGGCGCAAACCGTATTTCAAAAATGGTTATAACAACTACAAACTCAGTAAAAACAACAATTTGGTTCTATGACTAAGCTAAAAAAAATATTCACTATCATATTTATAACCTTATCAATAATTTTGACGTTAATCTCCTTATCCAACGTTAAACCTGTTAGTACAGATATTATTAAAGGATTTTTGTCAAATAGTTCGGATAAATCTTCAAGCGAAAATTTAATAAAGCTTTCGAAATTAGCGTCAAATAAAGTAAACGTAGTTTTTGAAACAACAAATTATGAGGATAACGAGGGGCTAAAAAATGAGTTTATTTCAAAATTAGATAAAAAAGCTTTTACGATAGAAACTGTCGAGTTTTCACAAATTTTAGAAATGTATAAGCAAAATCCTCACAACTTTTTATCAGAGCATAAAAGAACTTTGTTAAAGAATAACGATTTCAAAACGATTGATGAGGAGGCTCTGCAAGATTTATACAATCCAATGGGCGTAATAATTGAAACTCCAGACAAAGACCCATATTTGTTTTTGAGTGATTATTTAAAAACTTTTAATGGGATACAATATACGCCTTCTGATGAAATAATTTCGTCAAATGACAAATATTATTCCACCGTAACGCTTACTCTAATTGGTGAAGAGCGTGAAGTTAAAGCGTTAAACAAATTAAAATCAGAACTTTCAAATAAGGATAAACAAATTTATTATACTGGTGCACTAATTCACTCATATTCAACGAGTTCAAAATCAGTTGTAGAGATTAATATAATCTGTACAATTTCGCTTTTAGCCCTGTTATTGTTGTGTAAATTTTACTTTAAATCGTTAAAAATTTTATTACCAATAGGAATGAGCATTTTATTCGGTATCGGCTTTGGATATGTCGTCACTAATTTGATTTTTGATTCAATAAATGTCTTAACCTTTGTATTTTCAACAACATTAATTGGGGTAAGTTTAGATTATTCCTTGCATTATTATTTTACAAATCGGGATAAAAGATTTTATAAAAGCCTTACCTGCTCAATGTTAACAACGGTTTTGGCATTTTTTACCTTATTGTTCACACAAGTTCAACTATTAAAAGAAATCGCAGTATTTACAGGCTTTGGACTACTTAGTGTTTACTGTTTTGTTGTTTTGATTTTACCACTGTTCAAATTTGAATTGGAGCAAAAATCTAGAATAAATCTTCCTGATTTGTGTAAGTATAAAAAACTTATTGTATCTTTGATGTGCGTAGTTATCTTGATTGGTTTATTCCGATTGAATTTTAACGACGATATAAAATCGCTTTACACGCCTGAAAAAAATCTTTTAAATTCTGAAATTTTGTACAAAAAAGTTTTTAACCCTACGGATAAATCTTTCGTTATCGTTCAGGGTAAAAATATTGACGATTTAATTCAAACCGAAGAAAAAATCACCACAGAACTAGACAAAAAGGGTGTTCCTTATTTGAGTTTAAGTAAAATTCTTCCATCAAAACTTCGCCAAGAAGAAAATCAAAGGTTGATTAAAAATTTATACAATCAAAACCTATCTAACTATGCAAATTTTTTGGATAAAAACACAATTCAAGTTTTAAAAAATTCCTTCGAAAACGACAAGGTCGTAACGCTAGATTTGAATAAATACGCCTATCTTAAAAACTTTTTGTTAGATGAATATACTTCGTTTATCCTTGTCCCTGCTGATATAGGGGTTGAAAATCAAATAATTGTTTCAAAAGACATTTCTAATATCGTCAAAAAGTGTCGAAAACATTGCCAAAAGATATTACCAATAATCGCAATCTTGCTTGTAGGGTTGTTAACTTGTATTTACGGCATAAAAAAATCGGTCAAAATTATTATCTCCCCTTTAATGGGTATAATTTTTTCAATAAGCTTGCTAGCTTTATTCGGCTTTAACCTAAATATATTCAATATTCTCGCCTTGTTCTTAATCCTAGGTTTCAGCCTTGATTACTCTATTTTTAGAGCAAGTGGTGATAAAAACTCTAAAGATGCAGTCTTTATTTCTTGTATCTCGACGGTGTTTTCCTTCTTGTTGCTCTCTTTCACAAGTTTTACGCTGATAAGCTCAATGGGAACTATCCTATGTATAGGTATTTTAAGTTCTTATGTGCTAAGTCTTGTCTTATTGCCAGAAAATGATAAATTATGTTAGGATATAAAAATGAAATACGAACGTAAAAACAGAAAACATAATACAGTAAAAACTCTTACAGATGCTCAGAAAATAGCGTTTGCACCTCTTACTTTTCAAGCTATTTCCGCAATGATTAAGCTTGGCATTTTAGAATTATTAGCAAATGGCAAATACTCTATTTCTGAAATAATAGAGAAAACGAACCTTTCTAAATATGCAGTAAAATTGCTTATGGAGGTGGGTGAAGTTGCAGAAATTGTCGAAAAAAATGACGAGGGTAATTATTTTGCAACTCAACTTGGAAAAGTATTTTTGTATGACGAGATGACGCGCGTTAACTTCAATTTTGTAAACGATGTCTGCTATCTTGGTGCGAGCGAACTTACAAATGCCCTAAAATCATCTAAACCCGAAGGGTTGAACAAATTTATTGATAAAACTTCAAAAACGATTTATCCACTTTTGCCAACCTTGCCAAAAGATATGAAAAAAAGTTGGTATGAGTTTGATAATTTTTATTCAGACAATTGCTTTGAAGAAATTTATGAAATTATTCAAAACAACAATCCTGATGAAATCTTTGATATAGGCGGAAATACGGGCAAATTTGAAAAAATCTGCTTAAAGCATAAAACAAAAGTTACGATGCTTGATTTATATGCAAACATTCAAGAACGTAAAAAAGAAAACGATTTGAGCGGTTGTAATTTTGAAAGTGTTGATGTACTTGAAGATAAAGAACTTCCAAAAATGAAGGATGCCGTTTTGATGAGCCAGTTTTTGGATTGTTTCTCTGAAGATCAAATAGTATCAATTTTAGAAAAAGTTGCAAAAGCTTCTTGCGATGGTACAAAAATTTATATTTTAGAACCATTTACTGATAATCAAATTTTTGACGCGGCAAAATATTCACTTGTTCACACTTCGCTATATTTCACTTGTATGGCAAATGGTAATAGCAAAATGTACACATTAGAAGATATGAAGAAATTTATTGAAGCGTCAGGACTAAGACTTGAAAAAATCCACAATAACATCGGCAAACACGATTATACTCTTTTGGAGTGCGTAAAATGACCGAATGGTATGAGCAAAAAGAAGAAGCCGTTGGGGTAAAAAGACTGCTTTTGACGTGGTGGTTGTATAAGACTTTTGGAGTTGTACCACTTCGCTTGATTGCTTTTTTTGTAATTTCTTTTGCTTATATTGGGTTAAAAGAACAGAAAAAGGCTCTTGATAACTATTTTTTGACGTTATTTGAATTTACTCAAAATAAAAAATACAAACCTTCATTGATCAATAAATTAAAGGTTTTTTATAAC
>CAVCIX010000107.1:0-4425 GCA_963602505.1 Anaerovoracaceae bacterium
CTGGTTTAGCAGTTGGTAGAACAGTTGCTGCAATCATTGAAAACTTTCAACAAGCAGATGGTACAATCATTGTTCCAGAAGTTTTAAGAAAATATACTGGCTTTGATAAAATATAATGTCAAACAATAGTAATAATAAGGAAATAATGTTCTATCCGTCAAAATTTATATTTTGGCTATGGAATATTATTTCTTTTGTTATATTCATTTTGGGATTGATGATATTGTATTTTTCGGTAACCTCAATTTTTACTGTTAATCGTTCTTATCAATTTGATTTGTTGTATGCAATTCTATTAGGTATTATATTTTTATATCAATCAATTATTTATATAAAAACTCCATTTCTTTATTACAATGAATCTCAAGGGTATCTAAAAATTAAAGATAGAATAGTTCCCTTAGGTGAGATAACGGCTTACAAACATAAAAGATTTGTTTGGAAAAAACTTTTTTGCTTAGATTTTTATAAATGTGAGTATGAATTAATTCTTAAAAACGGTGATGCTGTTACTTTTTACGGATTTTATCGTGGTAGCGATATTGAAGTTGAAAAAACTCTAAATAAAATTGGCATATATAAGTATAATTATAGAAGCATGTCTTAATTATTAAATTTTATTGTCGTACCGCACTTGTTGCGGTATCGTTTATATACTTTAATTGTAAATAATCCTTTATAAAACAGCCACATTCTAAAATATCTGCTATCCTTTTGTTAGGAATAGGAGAAGTATTAAAATGTCATACGGTTTTCCATTTGAGTTAGATGATTTTCAAAAAGAAGCATGTAATATAATTAATGAAGGCAAAAGTGTTGTGGTTTGTGCTCCAACTGGTGCTGGTAAAACAGTTATAGCACAACATGCAATTCATAGAGCGTTAGAAGAAGGCACTAGAATTTTTTATACAACACCATTAAAAGCGCTTTCAAACCAAAAATATAACGATTTTGGCAAGAAATATGGCTATGACAAGGTGGGTTTGCTTACTGGCGATACTTCAATCAATCGTAATGGACAAATTGTTGTTATGACAACGGAAGTTTTCAGAAACATGCTTTATGGTACAAACCTTGGTTCTGTTGCTGACAACTTAAAAGATGTTAAATATGTTGTCCTTGACGAAGTTCACTACATGAACGACGAGGATAGAGGTACCGTTTGGGAAGAAAGTATTATTTATTGTCCAACAAATGTTCAAATTGTCGCTCTTTCAGCAACAGTTGCGAACTGCGATCAACTTACCGCTTGGATTAACTCCGTTCACCCAACTTGTGAATTAGTTAATACTGATTTTAGACCTGTTCCGTTAAGATTTTATTATTACGACAGTTCTCAACCTTATAAATTATTACCGCTTCTAACACCATCAGGAGCTTTAAATAGCAAGATTAAACCTGAACCAAGACAATTTGGTCGCAACAAAAATAAAAAGGCTCAGAGCCCTGTTAAAAATGTTGTGAGAAATTTGGCAGAACAAAACATGCTTCCTGCGATTTATTTTACGTTCTCTCGTAAAAAATGTGATGAACAAATGGAAAAATGCGCTAATTTGTGCCTTGTGACAAAAGAAGAACAACAAAAAATTCAAGAAATAGTTGATGAATATATCGCAGAAAACTATTATTTAGCAAAAAATAAACATTTAGAATATCTATTATGTGGTGTGGCTTCGCACCATGCTGGTTTACTTCCAGCTTGGAAGGTTTTAGTTGAAAAACTTTTCCAAGAAGGACTTATTAAGGTTGTTTTCGCAACTGAAACTCTTGCTGCGGGTATTAACATGCCTGCTCGTTCGACTGTTATTTCTTCAATAACAAAAAGAACAGACAGTGGGCATAGACAACTAACTGCAAGTGAATTCCTTCAAATGTCAGGTCGTGCAGGTCGTAGAGGCATGGACGAAATTGGCTATGTTACTATCGTCGGCAGTCCTTATCAAACTCCGCAAGATGTTGCTGAATTAGTTTTATCAGGCGCTAATGACCTAGAAAGTAGATTTTCACCAAGATATTCAATGGTATTGAACTTGTTACAAAGATTCAATTTAGATGAAGCTAAACAACTTATTTTGAAAAGTTTTGGCTATTTTTCATCAAATACAAGACTTGCGCCATTACTTCTTCAACGTGAAAAAAATCAAGCAACTATTGATGAATTAAATGCTTTCAAATGTTATTGTGGTTTAACTAACGCTGATTTACTTGAATATAACAAAATTAAAAACATGTATGTTGCAAACCGTCAAACATGTAAAACAATTAGAAAACAAGAAAAGCACAAAAAACGCGGACTTGATGAAGGTTTCTTGGCTTTTGAAAAGACTACGAAGGATTTATTACATCGAATGCAAGAATTTACATGCGATAGATGTAAATTATATAAAAAGCACATTAAAGATTTAGAAGTGCTAGAAAGATATATTTCTAAACAAAGAAAGCTAGAAAAAGATATAGAAATTCAAAAAGATGTTTTCTGGAACAAGTTCATGAGCCACAGAGGAGCGTTAATTGAGCTTGGTTATATAAAAGACGATTATCCAACAGAACGTGGTGTGACTGTTTCTCAAATTCGTTCTGAAAATGAATTATATTTGGCAGAAATCATTTTCTCAGGGGTTTTAGAAGAATTATCACCTGCGGAATTAGCATCAGTTATCTGTTCTGTTACAACCGAAGAAATGAGATTTGATAACTATGCTCAAGTGCCACTTTCTCCAAAAGTGCGCAAAACGCTTAATTTGATAAGAAATATTCGCAAAAAAGTGGATAAAGTTCAAAAAAATCATGGCGTAGAAGAACCAATGAATTTGAATTCCTTCTTTGCACCATTGATTGAAATGTGGGTAAATGGTGCAGAATGGCAATCAATTATTGATGAAGTCGAAATTGGAGAAGGTGATATTGTAAGAGTGTTCAAAAGAACAGTCGATGTGTTAAGACAATTATGCACAATTGATAATATTCCTGACGCACTTGTATTTACTGCAAGAGAGGCAATTGATAATATCTTACGTGAGCCAATTGATGTTGACTAATATTAACTTTTGTAACAAAGACAAATCCATGATAGCAACTTTTTTTTAGTTGAATACTTTAATAAGGTGTGTTAGTGAAATAAAGGAAAAGTGTTTATTATGGCAATCAATCCAGTAGGAGCAATGCAAAAAGCCGCTCAACCTCAATTTACAGGTGTGGTTGATAAACTAGTTGGCTCAAAAGCATTTGAATCAGTTGCTAAATTTGCTGGTGAAAACTCAGCAACATTTAATGCAGCTTCATCTTTAATTATGGCAGGTGTTTTGAGACCTGCAGCAATCATGGCGTTACCTGCAAAGAACGAACAAGAACAAAAGAACAAAGGTAATGCAGCAGCTCACGCTATTGCGTCAGCAGTAATTGGTTTTGCAATTACATCAACAGTTATGAAACCTATTTCAGCAGGTTTGAAAAAAGTAATGGGTAATACAGATAAATATTTACCTAAATTAGCTGATAAAATGAAATCTAATCCAGCATTAGAAAAGAACGTTAAAAAAGTTTTATCATTCGGTCCAGATATCATCTTGGCAGTTCCAAGAGCATTGTTAACTTCTAAATTATCTCACGTAGTTGGTGATGTTTTATTTGGTAAAAAGAAAAAAGATGCAGCTCCAGCTCCTCAAGCTCCAGTAGTTGCACAAGCTCAAGATACTCAACGCCCTGTTTTAGATAACTTCAAAGGAGGTACAAAATAATGAACGTTTCAGCAATTAATAGTGTAGCTCCAAAAGCACAAAATGTTAAATTTACAGGCGCAATGGACAAAATGACTGATATGGTTGCTACTGGCTTAGGCAAAGTTGGTAACTCAGACGCATTCGTAAAAGGTATGGAAAAACTTGGTAATAGCCAAAACTTAATGGTTCACTTATCAACTGCAAGTTCAGCTGTTACATCAGGTTTATATGTTTACAAAAACTTAACTGATAAAAAGAAAACTAAAAACGAAAGAATCACTGCAGCTTTAAACCAAGCTTTAACATTCGGTATCTCAACTGCTTTAACATACGGTGTATCTAAAGCATTAGGTAAAGTTTCAGGTAACATTTGTGATAAATTCGCAAACGCTATCTCTGGTAAAGGCTACGACGCAGCTAAAAACGCAGCATTAAAAGCTGGTGCTAAGAACGCAATCGACTTAGTTGTATGTTCTTCAATTAACAGATTCTTCGTTCCAGTAGCTGTTACTCCATTTGCTAACAAACTTGGTGTTAAAGTTTGTGATGCATTAGATAAAAGAGATGCAGCAAAAGTTAACACTCAAGCTTAATTGAGTAAAAAATATTTCACTAACTTATATTTTAAAAGACCTACCATTTTCTTTGGTAGGTCTTTTAGTATAAAATTTTTTGAAGGCGGATTTTGAAATTTTCAAAATCCGCC
>CAVCIX010000108.1:0-4385 GCA_963602505.1 Anaerovoracaceae bacterium
CTTGTGATAGCTACGCAAGATACTTGGTTAGAATTAACGAAATGAGAATTTCTAGTTCATTAGTTAAACAATGTATTTTCTATTTGAAAAAATCAAAAGAAATTATTGAACAGACTGTTAATCCAGTAAATTTAAAAGTTCCAGAAGGTGAATATACATCTTATATTGAATCTTCTAGAGGGCTTTTGTGTTGCTACATCAAGTCAGATGGCGGAGCTAAGCCTTATAGAGTTAAGTGGAGAACAGGTTCGTTCTATGCGGTTCAGTTGTTGCCTGAATTAATGAAAAACGCTTTATATCAAGATTTAATCGCAATTTTTGGCTCATTAGACGTAATTTTACCAGAGGTGGATAGATAATGAATTACTTATATTTTTTATATACTCAATATTTGACAAGTCATAATATCCCAATTATTTTTGGTGATGTTACTTTTGCGGTTTTGCCATTTATAATCATTATTGCAGTTATGATGCTTATGGTTTTGGTGCTAGTTTATGCTGAAAGAAAGATTTTGGCGCTTTTTACACAAAGATTTGGGCCGAATAGGGTTGGCTACAAGGGAATTTTACAAACAACCGCAGATGCATTGAAATTGCTTTGCAAACAAAATGTTACTCCTGAAGGCGCAGATAAATTATTGTTTAATTTCGCACCAATTCTTGTATTTGTACCAGTTATAATTCTTTGGGGGCTTATTCCTTATTCTTCTGAATTTATTTTTATGAACTTTTCAGTAAGTTTGTTATTATATTTTGCAGTTGCAGTATTACCGCTTTTGGGCGTAATTTTGGCAGGATATGCAAGCTCTAATAAATATTCATACATTGGGTCAATTAGAGCCTGTGCACAAGTTATTAGCTATGAATTACCAATTTCTTTTGTAATTTTATCAATTGTAGCGCTATCTTCAAGCTTGAATTTAAAGGATATAATCTATTCACAAATCAGCGATACTGGCATTTTTGGTTGGTATATTTTCCCTTGTATTGTGGGTTTTGTTATTATGTTCATCGCAATTTTGGCTGAATTAAATAGATGCCCATTTGACTTGCCTGAGGCTGAAAGCGAGCTGGTTGCAGGATATAACACAGAATATTCTGGAATGAGATTTGCCTTCTTCTTTTTGGCTGAATATGCATTATTATTCGTAATGTCAGCCTTTATGGTTTGTATTTTCTTTGGTGGATTTTTACCAATTGGTCAAAAATATATTTCAGAAATGTTTTTTGCAAACTCTCAACAATTGCAAATTTTTATCTATTTTGAACAAGCTATATGGCTATTTATTAAGAGTTTCGTTCTTGTTGGATTAATTATGCTTGTGAGAGCAACTTTGCCAAGAATGGCGTTTAAATCGCTTCTAAAGTTCTCTTGGTACTTTTTGTTACCGTTATCAATAGTTAATTTTATTGTAATTATCATATTTAAATACTTTTTAGGAGGTGTTTAATATGATAAAATCCTTTATTGGTAAAGTTTTTGCCTTGATAATCGGTCATTTTACAGTTTTTAAGCACTCTTTTAAAAAGCCTGTTACGGTAAAATATCCTGAACAAAAAATTAATATTCCAGAACGTTTTAGAGGCTTACACTCTTGGGATGAAAAACTTTGTTGTGCTTGCCACATGTGTGAAAAAGTTTGTCCTGCGGGTGCGATAAAAATTGAAAATAATAACGATAGAAAATCTTGCACTATTGATTTTAACAAATGTATTTTTTGTGGAAATTGTATGTATTATTGCCCAAAATCTGCAATAAAAATGACAGATAAATTTGACTTAGCGACTGATAAAAAATCTGATTTAACATTTGAAATAAATACTTTAAATTTAGATGATAGTAGTAATATAATGGACTAATGAACATGACGGATACAAATATAATTAATACAATTACATTTTATGGCTTTTCTCTCGCAATCCTTGTCTTTGCTTTGATTGCCATTTTTTCAAAGAAGATTATATACACCTTGATATTTTCAGCGCTAGTATTTTTCTTTTCTGCGGGCTTGTTCTTCTCTTTGGGAGCAGGTTATAACGCAGTTGTGCAAATTATGATTTATGGCGTTGCAGTACCAATGATTTTCTTATTTGCAGTTATGTTTACATCTAAAAACGAAGAAAAGATTTTCAATTTTAACCTTACGCCTAAGTTTTTCTTAGCGTTTTTATCGGTTGTATGTTTGGCAATGTTGTTATGCTACTCAACCAAGTTTGCTATCTATATAAATTCTTCTGTTGCAGACTTTTTCAACGCATTAAAACCTGAATTTTCTGATTTTGATTCAGTTGTTTTGTTAGCAAACACAATGTATTCAGTTTATAATTTGCCGTTAATTATGTTTGGCTTGATTTTAGTTGCATGCGTAATCGGAATATCTGTTTTGAACTTTGTAAAAGAAGTTAGGGGGCGTAAAAATGGAGATTAATTTCTTTAATATTGGAATATCTCACTATTTAATTGTTGCGCTTTTGTTATTTTTAATTGGCGCTTTTGGGGTGATTGTTTCAAGAAATGTTATAAAAGTTTTATTGTGTCTAGAATTTATGCTAACCGCGGTAAATATTAATTTTATTACGTTTGCGTCATATTTTGATTCGGTAAATTTTACAGGCTTTGTTTTTTCAATTTTTTACACTGCAATAGGTGCGGTTGAAATTGCTATTGCAATTATAATCTTCTATTTGATGTATAAGGAAAAGAAAACTGTTGATATTAATAAATATAAGGAGCTTAAAGGGTAATGGATTTCTTTGTTCAAAATATTTCTACAATTATTCTAATGCCTTTGTGGGTAGCCTTATTGATATTTATTGGTAAGTTTTTTGCCGTATTACAATATCGCAAATTGGTTGGCGCTTTAACCATTTTTGGCTCTATTTATTCGCTAGTTTTTGCAACAGGTGCATTTACTAAAACCTTGTTAAATAAAGGGTTTACCTTTGTTTTAACAAATCATTTTATAGCAATTGATAACTACAATTTTGATATTGGTGTATATCTTGACGGAGTTTCAGCTTGGTTAATTCTATTAGTTGCGATTGTGTCGTTGCTTGTTAATATGTATGCGTATTCTTATATGCAGTTTGATAAAAGCTTTATGAGATTTTTTGGATATATTAATTTATTCTTATTCTCAATGTATGGATTAATTTTAGCTCCAAACTTATTCCAAATGTACTTGTTTTGGGAATTGGTTGGCGTTTCAAGCTATTTATTAATAGGTTTTTGGTATAAAAAATCAGAGGTTTCATTTGCCGCAAGAAAAACTTTTATTATCAATAGAATAGGCGATTTTGCTTTTCTTTCAGGTATAATCCTTGCTGGATATATTGTTTTAACAAATCTAAGCAACTTTAATGGAATAACTATTCCATTTGACCAAATTGAGATTATTTCGGCTCAAATTTACGGTTGTACTTCTGACGGTATTTTTATTCTACTTTGCGTACTGTTGCTTATGGGCGCAATTGCAAAATCTGCTCAATTCCCGTTGCACACGTGGTTAATTGATGCAATGAAGGGTCCTGTGCCAGTTAGCGCGTTAATCCACTCAGCAACAATGGTTGCAGCGGGTGTTTTGCTATTGATTAGACTTTATCCGTTATTTTCTTTAAACGAATATGTCCTTCAAATTATTGCTATAATTGGTACTATAACTGCGGTTATGTGTTCAGCATTTGCAATGTGTCAAAATGATATGAAAAAAGTTTTGGCATATTCAACAAACGCTCAATTAGGTTTGATGTTTCTTGCAGTTGGAATGTGCTCAGTAAGTGTCGCTTTAATTCATTTGACTGCACACGCTATCATAAAAGCTATGTTATTTTTAGCTTGTGGTGTTGTAATGTATTCTTTAGGTGGAAATACAGATATCAAACTTGCTGGCGGTTTAAGAAAAGAATTGCCAACAACCGCAATATCATTTTTAATCGGCATATTTTCATTGGCAGGATTTTTCTTTGCTGGATTCTCTTCAAAAGAGCTTATGTTTTCGGCTTTGATTGCAGAAAAGCATTACGTTTATGCGGTTATTTTCTTGATTGTTGCATTTATGACTGCGTTTTACTTATTTAGACTTTATTTTTACATCTTCGAGGGTGAAAAACGTTATGAAAACGAGTTGAAGCCTGTTGATTTTAATATGAATTTAATTCCAGCAATATTTTCAATTTTAGTAATTCTTTTATGGTTCGTCTTACCAAAATCTGAAAACATTTTGATGACTGTTATAATGTACATTGTTATTATTACAGGGCTATTTACGGCATATATTTTATCATCACAAAAAAACTTATTGAAAAAAATTCCGTTGTTACAAGATTTATTCTTTAATGGGTTTTATATTGATGATTTATATTTGAACTTGTCAAAATTATATA
>CAVCIX010000109.1:0-4381 GCA_963602505.1 Anaerovoracaceae bacterium
GATTAAGTCAAAAGCAGGTATTACTTATAAAGATGATGGTTTGAAATCTTCAAAAGACGAAATTTTAGCAAGGAGAAAACGCGAAATCGCAGAAAGCGATTTGATTTCGACGACACAATTTATAAAAAACTTTAAAGGAGAACATTACAATGGATTATGATGTAGTGGTTGTTGGTGGCGGTACGTCGGGTTGTGCCGTTGCATATACATTGGGTAAAGCTGGCAAAAAGGTTTTGCTAGTTGAAAAATCAGCAAATCTAGGAGGTTCTATGACATCAGGTCTAGTTACTCCAATGATGAAAACTTCAAAAAAATCAATAAATAACGACTTCTTTAACGCTTTTATTACAAAAATGAAAAGCTATAATTCAGCAATAACATACATTGACGGCAATGAAGGTTGGTTTAATCCTGAAATTGCAAAAATTGTGTTAGATGAATTAATGCAGGAGGCAAATGTTGATATAAAATTTAATACATCATTAAGAAATGTAAATATAGCTAATAGATATATCAAAAAGTTAGATTTTGGATGTAATATGTTATTGGTATCTATCGACGCGAAGTATGTAGTTGATGCCACAGGAAATTGTGATGTGGGATTTTTATCAAATTGTAATTTTTTAAATAAATTTGACGAAAATCAACCAACAACTTTGCGATTTATTATGAGCGGTGTTGATGTAAATGAATTTGCTAAATGGATTGAAGAATATGATACAGATAGAAATGTTACAACAGTAGCAGATATATGTGGTCAAACTCACGTATCAACTGCATATACGTGGGATTTAAACAAAAAATGGGCGCTAAAACCGCTATTTGACAAAGCAGTAGCAGACGGAGTTATTGAAGACACTGATAGAAACTACTTCCAAGTGTTTTCTATAGCGGGAATGCCTAATTCTATTGCTTTTAACTGTCCTAGAGTTATTGCAAACAAAGAGGAGAACCCTCTAGATGCCGATGTTTTGACTAAAAATTTAATGCAAGCAAGAAAGAGCATTTTGAGGCTTTCGAACTTCTGCAAACAATACCTTAAAGGGTTCGAAAACGCTTATATTTCAAGTATTTCTAACCAATTAGGAATAAGAGTTAGCCGAAGAATTAAAGGCAAGTATGTTTTCACTTATGATGATATAAAATCAAGTAAAAAGTTCGAAAATCCAGTGTTAATCTCTGATTATCCAGTAGATGTTCACTCGACAAATAAAAACAGTTCAGTGTTAGAACAAGTTTATGCAGAATATCAACTTCCAGTAGAGTCGTTAATGTCAGCTGACATTGATAATCTTTTTGTGGTAGGAAGGTGCGTTTCCGCTGACTTTTTAGCACAAGGCGCCATCAGAATTATTCCAAGTTGCTTTTCAATGGGTGAAGGTTTAGCTAAATATATGTTAAAAAACCTTTAAAAACTTGATATATCGCAATTTTCGCTTATAATTTAGGCATGGGGATAAGGTTAAAGGCATTAATAACAATTTTAGTACTTGTATTGCTATATGCGATATATTACCTTGTTTTGCCTTTGATTATTAATTTAGAAACGTTTAATCCCTTTATAACTGATTTAATAAAAAAAGAATATGGCTACAAAGTTAGTATTGAAAAACCTGATTTTAAAATGGGGTTAACGCCTTCAATTTGGCTAAAAGCAGACAAGTTTCAATTGCTTAACGATGATGGAACCTCTGCGTTTTACACTGATAAACCTGTTGTAAAAGTTTCGTTGTTGCCGTTGATTGTCGGACGTGTTAATTTAAAATATTTTTCAGCTGATAACATTTTTATCGATTTATATTGTGATAAAGATTTGCGCGTAAAGCTTGGGCAATACTTGCTTATACAAAAATCTGATGACGTAATTGATATTAATGGCGCCAAAATTTTTGTCGATAAATTTACCGTGAATTTGCAGGATTTATCAAAAAGTAACAAGATTAAAATTGTTGGTAATTACTTTAATTTATCAAAATTCAAAGAAAATAAAAGGATTGATTTAGATTTAGATGCTGATGTTATTTCTAACAATTCAAAATCTAAAATTTATGTTGATTTAGATGCAAAATTGCCGTTATTACCTCATCTTGACGATTATCCACCAGAGTTGGCTGTAAGCGTCACAAACCTAAATTTAGGAAATTTATCGAACTTTATCTCATATTTTTCTAATAATTTCGTTAAAAGCTTGGACGGTGTAATTAACTTTGAATTACACTCTGACAAGTTACTTTTAGACCAAAAACAATACAAATTGAATTTAACTTTGGATAAAATCAAAGTGGATGCCAAGTATTTAGATAAGCCTTATTTTTACAAAGACAAAGTTCAATTAACCTCTTTAATGCTTTTAGAAAAAAATAGCTTAAGTATCCCTAATTTTAATGTTAAAACTCCAAAATTTAGCGCAAAATTATCTGGCGATGTTGATAAAATTGCCTCTAAAAAGCCAAAGTTGTATTTGAATTTCAAGATGTTGAATGCCCGTTCTGAAGATTTACTTGAAATTTTGCCATATAGCAAAAAATTAGAGAAAATGATAAGGATTTACCCATCTGTTGCCAAAGATTGTGGCTTTTATTCAGATGTAAATGTTGATTTAGACATTAAAAACGATATAGAAACACCTGATATATATGGTTATATAAACATTGATAACGCTTATGCCATAGAACCAATCAAAAAGGCTCCTAAAGGCGGTCATATCGGCATTACTTATGATAAAAATGTCATGAAATTGGATGTTAATGTTCCAACGGATATTAACCAATATGTTACCGTGGATGGCACAATTAACGTGTATAAAGAGCGTGATGTAAAATTAAATATTAAAAGTACCGATAAAATTGACTTATACGTCGCAAAAAAAGTACTTGTTCCAGTGCATGAAACTCTGGATTTTGAATTAGGACCTGTTCCTGATATGTATTATAGTGGATTCGGTAATATTGATTTAAAAGTTAATGGTAACAAAAAAGATCCACACCTAATCGGTGAATTTTCAACAATAAACGCTACTGCGGGCTTTAATGATATTAAAAATCTAGAGTTAAAAAATGCTTTTGCAAAACTTTATTTTAAAGATACATTTGCTGAGTTCAATTTAAAATCGGGTACGATTAACAATAAACCTGTTAATATAGACGGTACTTGTGATTTTACAGGAAAACTGGACTTTAAAGTTAAAGCACAAGAGCAAGATTTAGGCAAATTGCTTTTAATCATTAAAAATTCGCCTATGCTAAAGGATCTTCAAAAGTTTGTTACTTTAATTGAAGATGCGAATGGTAAATCAGATTTTTATTTGAATTTAACAGGGCAACTTAGACAATTTAAGGAGGCTAAGTTTGGTAAAAATTTGCACGCAAAAGGTAGTTTGAACCTTGTTTCTACGTCTATTAAACCGAAGTATATCAAGAAATTTACGCCAAAATTCTCTGGTAAAATTTTCTACGACGATTTTAATATAAATTTTGATATTAAATCATTATTAAATAAGTCTAAAATAGCCGTAAAAGGTGATATTAAGAATAGCCAAGCGAACATCAATTTTACAACGGACAAAATTAAATTCAGCGAGTTATTTGCTCTTTATTGCCCTAATTTTATAACTCTTAGACCTGCAGGCAGAGCTTCAAACTCATATATGGAGCTTAATGGCAGATATAAAGGTGCAGTAGATAAATTTGATATGAAGAATTTTGACGTAAAAGGTTCTGCTTATTTTAACAATTTGTCCTTCGTTTATAACAAGAAAAATTTGCCAATAGAGATTATAAGTGGTTTTGCGCTAATCAATAACAACACTTTGAATATGCACAAAATTAACACTTTAATTGGCACAATGCCGACAATGTTTGACGGAAGTGTTAAAAACTTGTTCAATAACCCTTATATTTCTAGCTATGTGTCAGCAAAACCAAATCAAAAATTTATTGATACTATTTATAATAGGCATTCAGTTTATCCTATTAAAGCAAAGGGTGAAATTACATATTCTGCGGTAGTTTCAGGGTATTTTAATAAATTATCAGCAAAATCAAATCTATTTATAGACAAAGAATCAAGCTTATATTATATGGGCGCAACTCTTGGGAACCAAGATACACCGATTAATATATACTTAAATTCTCAAATTGAGCCTAAAAAGCTACATATAAAATCGTTCTTGTACGATAAAATTGTCACATCTCAAAATGGTAGAACCTCAAATGCTAGACAATTAAGCGCTTCGGGGGTTATTTATCCAAATAGAAAAACAGTTGCTTTTGAAAATTTTGCTATAAAAACAGCTGTTCCGACTGATATGAGAATTTTTAATATTGTTTTCAAAAAACCATTAATCAAAAATGGACAATTTATGTCGAACATTGTTTTGAAT
>CAVCIX010000110.1:0-4263 GCA_963602505.1 Anaerovoracaceae bacterium
GTTCAATCGGAACTCAATCGTTGGAAGTTATCGAAAAACTTCAAGATAAATTTGAAATAATTGCCCTTGCTGGCGGTTCAAATGTTGAACTTTTGAACAAACAAATCGAAAAGTTTAAACCAAAATATGTTTGCTTAGGTAAACCTGATGAACGTTTAAATTCTTGTGGCGCAAAAACTTTTTATGGTGATGAAGGTTTGCAAGAAATTTGTTCAAACAAAGAAAATGATATGATTTTAGTTGCAGTATCAGGAAAAATTGGTTTAAAACCTACTTTATCGGCTATTGAAAACGGCATTGATATTGCTTTAGCTAACAAGGAAACACTTGTTATGGCAGGCGATATCGTTATGAAAAAAGCTAAGGAAGCTGGGGTTAAAATCCTTCCTGTAGATAGCGAACACTCAGCTATTTTTCAATGTATAAATGGCGCTTTAGAAAAAGTTGATAGACTTATTATCACTGCGTCAGGCGGTCCATTCTTGCATAAATCAATTGATGAAATTAAACACGCAACAGTAGAACAAGCTTTGGCTCATCCTCGTTGGAATATGGGTAAAAAAATCACTGTTGATAGTGCAACCTTGATGAATAAAGGGCTTGAAATTATTGAGGCTCATCATTTATTTGATATGGATTACGACCATATTAAAGTAGTTGTTCATCCTCAAAGTTACGTTCATTCAGCAGTGGAATTTAATGACGGCAGTATTATTGCTCAAATTGGCGTTCCAAGTATGCATATTCCAATTCAGTATGCTATTTGTTATCCTGAAAGACCAGCAGGTATAAAATCTAGAAGTTTTGATTTCGCAATGGCTCAAAAATTTGAGTTTTTAGAACCTGATTTTGAAAAATTCCCTTGTATGAGTCTTGCTTATGAGGCAGGTAGAACAGGCGGAAGTGCTACTACTTGTATGAATGCGGCGAACGAAGAAGCCGTTTATGCATTTTTAGACGGCAAAATCACTTTGTATGATATCTATACAACAGTTGAAAAAATTTATAGACAACACACAATTGTTAAAAATCCAAGTATTGATGAAATTTTTGCAATTGATAAGGAAATTCGTCAAAAAACAAGAGAATTATTTAATTAATTCATTTCTTGTTTTAAATTAAACTTCGAAAGGGTCAGATTTCTTGTAGAAATTTGGCTTTTTCTTTAGCTTGTCGTTCTTTTTCTTAACCTTGTCAGGTACATTTTTGTAGGCATTATCAATTGAAATTTTAGACAATGTTTTCTTTGAACGTCTGTCGCAGAAGCTTAGCCAAAAACTTCTGTTTAAGTTATCAACTGTAAATGAAATTCTGCCTGCAACTCTGTCCCCTGGCTTAATTTGCTTAAACATTAAGGTTGTATCGCCAAATATTGACGGATGAAACACATTGTTGTAATCGTTAACTAAAGCCAAATCCATACCAGATAGGGTTAAATTTGTCATATTTGTTATTGATAAAGATAACGTAATCGTATTAGCTTCGCCAAATGGATCTTTTTCGTGCATTATGTTTGTAATTCTGATATTCAACCCAGGGTAGAACACTTCGTGTTGTTTTAAGGCTGTGTCCTTGTACACTGGAAGTGGCACTTTTGAGTTAATTCTTACACGAATTTCATCTCCAGGGGCGATTAAAACGTCTTTACCTTTTCTCCACAAAGACATTCCTAAACCAACGGCACCACCAACGGCAGCACCACCCATAACTGTATAACCTTGAGATGCAATTGCAGCTTCAATACCGAATAAGTTTAACGCCATTAAGCCACCAACTGCGCCACCCGCAGCCGTATAGCCAACGTCAGTCGCAACAATTTTACCTGCTTCAATTACAGGGTGCATTCTTGTTGACATTTTTCCTTCAATTGGAATTTCTCTGCCGTCTGGAGTTACTAAATAATCGAAATCTAAAGATATATAGCCGTTTCTACCCAATCTTTTTGCTTCTGATTGTTCCTTAATTATACCGTGCGCGATTGTTCCTTTTGGTAAAATTACGCCACTGTCACCTGAAACATCGCTTACAACTTCTGCAAAAAATTCATCGCCTTCAATAGAAAAATTTCCGTCTATAACTTGCGATACGGTCATTTTTATTACATCTTTTTGGTCAATAACCTCAACTTGTCCAGTAAAAAGTTCAGAGGAGTCCTTTTGATTTACATCAGTTCTTTCTGCGTGCCCTTGAAGTGTGTCTGCTAAGGCTATATTTGATGTTGCTATATAACTTAATATTATAAATGTTGATATTATTTGCTTACAATTTACCATAATAAATATTATATGTATTATTAAATTTTTTTCCAATTTGTAAACATTTTTTGCATTATAAGTAAATGTTTATATTTTATTTTTATTTTTTTTGTTCTTTTTAGTACAATATATTTATATTTATTAATCAGGACTTAGTTAGGAGTTTTTAATGGACAGATTTATTGGCATTATCGGTATGGTCATTTTGTTGGCACTTGCTTTTGCATTGTCTTGTAACAAAAAGGCTATCAACTACAAAACAGTTGGCGTAGGTTTAGCGCTTCAAATTTTATTCGGGATTTTTATTTTTAAAGTTCCCGTTGGTCAAAAAATATTTTTATGGTTAGGTGAAGTTATTGTTAAACTTTTAGATTTTGCTAATGTTGGTGGTAAATTCGTATTCGGTCCATTATTAGATAATAACGAAATGAACGCAGTTTTCGGTTGTTCAATTCCATTTGCACTTCAATTGATTTGCGCAACAATTTTTATGATGATGATTGTGAACATTCTTTACTACTACGGAATTATGCAACGCGTAGTTACAATTCTTGGTAAAGCAATGAACAAAATTATGAAGGTAAGTGGTGCAGAAGCTCTTTCAAACGTTGCAAGTGCTTTTGTTGGTCAAGTTACTGCGCAAATTATGATTAAACCATATTTGGCAAAATTAACTCGTTCTGAATTACTTGCTTCTATGGCAGGTTCAATGGCTTGTACTTCAGGTGCTATGATGCCAGTTTACGCAATGATGGGTATTCCAATTGTTTATGTTTTAGCTTCAGCAATTATGGCTATTCCTGGGGCTTTGGTTATGACAAAAATTGTTTATCCTGAAACAGGTGAACCTGAAACAATGGAAAATATTAAACTTAGCCGTAGAAAAACTCACGCCAACGTATTTGATGCTATCGCATCAGGTGCTTCTGAAGGTATGATGGTTTCGTTGAACGTAGTTGCAATGTTATTGGCTATCGTAGCTTTGATTGCAATGATTGACTACATTTTGGCAGCTTTCGGTGGTTGCATTGCTAACGTATTCCACTTAACTGCTCCAGTTTTAGGCTTCGACTTCCCTCACTTATCATTGAAGATGATTTTAGGTAAATTCTTTGCATTATTTGCCTTGATTATGGGTGTCCCTGTTCAAGATATCTTCAATGTTGGTGGTGTAATCGGTTTGAAAATCGTATCAAACGAAGTTTATGGTTATACTGATTTGTTGGAAATCCAAAACATTATTACAAATAAAGCATTTATCATTTCATCATTTGCAATTTGTTCATTTGGTAACTTCGGTTCTATCGCAACACAAATCGGTGCAATCGGTGGCTTAGCTCCAAACCAAAGAAAAAATCTTGCAAGATTGGGTATGAGAGCCTTAATTTGCGGGGTATTTACTTGCTTTATGTCAGCATGTATCGCTGGTGTTTTATTAGGTTAATAATTAAAAATAAATTAAATAAACGCACAAAAAAGACTTCATCATTTGATGAAGTCTTTTTATATTGTTAAAACTGTTAATTAAGCGTTGAATGAAGCTTCAGTACCTTGAGAGTTACCGTAGTTATCCCAAACTGAGTTCATAAATGCTACTTGAGGTTGTTGTGCAACTTCAGGTTTCTTTTTATTATCATCAACTGCATTGATTCCGTTAATTGCGTTGCTTAATCCATTCAATCCAAACATTTTAAATTCTCCTCTGTGTTCTTAAATACCTCTTACTCTTATATAAAGTATTTTTGTTTTGCAAAATTGCGCGCATGGTCTAAAATGTGAAGTTTTGTAAAGTAAATAAACTAAAAAATAATAAATTTAATATAATCTCAATATCTTTAATAAAGATAAATACTGACTCTTGACAAAGTGTCTGCTATAGAGTACAATATTAATATGCAACAAAGAATTGTTAAAATAGCATATTTATCAAATGAAAAGGCTCCATTTATTGAATGGTTGAATTCTTTGGATAAATCAATAAAATTCCGTGTGCAAAGTAGATTGACAA
>CAVCIX010000111.1:0-4164 GCA_963602505.1 Anaerovoracaceae bacterium
CTTAACACAAAGGCATATTGGCTCGTCATTACTGGCGTTCCAAAATGTGTTAAGAAGTTTTTTATGTCTTTAAGCTTTTAAGCCTATAAGGAATTAAGTCATTTATATTAAAAATGTTATTTTAAAATAATTCGACTTATGGTCTTAACTTCTTATAGCCTTAAAGTCTTTTTCTATTACATTAAAGTATTTTTTCAATAAAAAATTGCCTTTGCAGTAATAGCATGGTTTTACAAGTTATTAACAATTTTCGAAAAAGGGGCAATTTTTTATCTTCACATGTTTTACATGGCGTATAAGGAAGGTGTATTGTGAAATTAACTAATTTTATGCGACCACAAATTGGGTTCAAAGCCGCTCAAGTCAACATTATCGCAATGTCAGATAACCACGGCAATGTTCATAATTTGCCAAAATTAGTTGGTACAATTGAACAAAATAAAGGCGATATTTTCAAAAAAGCTGATGAAAAAAGCACTTTGAATATGTTCGCTATTGCTGGCGATTTCTTTATGAACCCTCATAAAAAAGGCTACATGACTAAGCCAGAACTTTCAAATGGCGATATTCAAGCAAACTTTTTGAATAAAGTTGTAAACACTGTAAAAGGCTTTGTAAAAAACAATTTTGATACAGTTTATGCTCCTGGAAACCACTGTTATGACGGTGGCGACGAGTTTTTATATAGCAAATTAAAGGATGAACCTGTTAAAACTCTTGTAACCAATGTTGATTTGGAAAAATCACCTCTTGTTTCAGGTTTGATGAAAACTCACCCTGACATTGTAACTTCTAAAGTTTACGAGGTTCAAGATGACAAAAACCCTGATTTGAAACATAACGTTTTATTCATGGGCGTTACTATTCCTAGCTTAAAAGGTAAATTAACAAAAACTGAACTTTACGATAATAATAACAAAAAAGATACTCAAATTTCAGAAGCTGATTTACAAAAAACTTTTGAAGTTTTGAATAAACAAGTTCAAGAATTTAAAGAAAAACACCCAAAAGGTGCAGTAGTGTTGCTTTCTCACATGGGTGCACCAATTTCTAAAATGATTGAAAACAATGTTCCAAACATTAACGTAATTTTGAACGGTCACGACCACACAAGAGATAACGCTAATGACGGCAAAACAATGATTAACTCTTTGGGCAAGGACAATGAAATCGTTAAATCTGTAAACTTCAAATTTGACGATGACGGAAACCTTAAAGATGTTGGATTTAATATGTTTGTTACTGAAAATTCAGCTGAAAACAAAGATGTTAAAGCATTTTTAGACAAAAACTTTGTTGAAGATGTTAAACCTTTAGTTAAAATGAAGGGCGCATCTGAACTTGAATACTCTGATAAAATCAGATATGCAAATACAGAATTAACAAATTATTTAACCTCAACTGTTGCTGAACAAGCAAGAAAAGAAATGCCAGATTTGGCATCTGTTGCATTACAATCTTCTTATGTTAGAGGCGGAATTAAAGAAGGTTCTAACAATTTGAACTTATTGAAAATCTTCGACGGAATTGATGTTGAATCTCAAAACTTGAACGTTGGTAACGTTAAAGGTTCTGATATGGTTGATATTATTGCAAAAAATGTTAAATCAAACTTGCAAGCGCCAACAAGAAATACATTAATTCAATGGTCAGATTTTCAAGTAAACAGAAGCTTGATTGAACAAATTGAAGCAGGCAAAAGCGATAAAACATATCAAGACGCAGTAAAATGCAGAAACCAACAAACAGGCGAGTTTGAAGCTATTGATATGAACAGGGATTATAAAATTCTTTTATCTAACAAAATGCTTTCTAAAAAAGATTTTGCACAAGTTAGAGAAAACTTTACATCAATAAATAAAAATTATGATGATTTCTTCAGAGCAAATATCAAATCAAAAAATTACGAGGTTGATGTGAATGCTCAAGTAAAAGAACAAAGAGTTCTATAATCATAAAGTATAATGTTTTAAATAAAAGGCGGTCGTTTCATCCAATGAAACGACCGCCTTAATAGTTTATTATATAGTTGTAAATCCTCAACTCTTTTGATTGCTCATTCTTTTCGCCCCGATTAGGGGCTTTTGTTTTGTAATAATTTTATTCGACGTATTTTCTTTTCATAATTACGTTTCCGTCTGCGTCGTAGGCTTTGTCTTTAAGCCAGTGTGCAAGGAGTTTTCCGTCTTTTGAATAGATAAATGTTTCTGATTTTGAAACTCGCATGCTCATATTTACAAGTTTTTTCGCGGTGTTGTATTTGTAAGTTTTGTAGGGATAATTAAGTCCGTCTTTTTTTTCGACATACATTAAAACGCCGTTTGAATCGTAGTAATAAACGTGATATGGGTCAGCATTTTTGGCTACTGCATAGGTGTTGTCTGAAAAATAAGCGAGTGTGCGGTCTTTTAATTCGGTCAAACCTTGCAAAATATATCCGACATTTTGGTCGTGTTCTGAGTCGTAATAAAAACCGTTAACATACTGAGAATCAATAGTGTAGGTTATTCCGTCCATTAATTCTTCACGAGCGGAATTTACATCATAACTTACTCCGCCCTGTAAAACTTGAGCTTGAGTTGTTAAGCCAAAAAATAGTATTGTTGCAATTAGTAGATATTTTTTCATAACATTAAATTATTAATACTTTTTTGCTAAATGTCAATGTTTTGTGCTATAATTCATCAAAAAAGAGGAAGACGAAATGAGAAAAATAAATGCAATTCTTGCATCTGTGTTATTGGCTTTAATTATTTATTTTGTGGTTTTAAGTCCAGATAAATTAGAATTTGTCAAAAAATATGATATAGATATCACAAATGTTCCGAATGTTTGTGGCGATGTTAAATTAGGCGGATTTTCAGACTTGTTCTACAAAGACGGCTATTTGTATGCGATAACAGACAGAGGTCCTAATTCTGATGATTTTGAAAAGGACGGAAAACTTTATAGAACCTTCTTGTGCAAGGATTACACGACTAATTTAATCAAATTCAAAATTGAAAATGATAAAGTAAATATTGTTGATATCAAAAAAATAAAAGGGCTTTCAGGCATGCCAATTTCTGCTGAAAGAGATAGTATTCCAGTGGATAAAAATGGAAAACAATTGCCATTTGATATTAACGGTGCGGATGTTGAAAGTTTTATTATCGACAAGGATGGTAATTACTGGCTTGGCGAGGAATATTATCCTTCAATCATAAAATTAGACAAAAACTTGAATGTTGTAAAACGTTTTGCGCCAGTGAATTCAAGCGTAAAAAATCCAAAAATTACATATAATTTGCCAGAGCAATTCAACAATATTCAAAAAAACTTAGGCTTTGAAAGTATGGTTTATGACGGCGAAGACCATATTTATGTTTTCACGCAAGCAGGACTTAAAGGTGAAAAACATATTAGCGTTATAAAATTCAATATCAAAACAGAACAAGCGGAAGATGTTTTCAAATATAGATTTTTCAAGAGTAGCATTTTGAGTGGTGCAGTTTATTTGAAGGATAAAAACAAACTTCTTACTGCTGAAAGACTTTATGAAAGCCATTTTATAAACGGTTTTGATTTTGGTAATAATAAAATTACAAGAAAATCAATTTTAAGACCGTTAACTGAAAGTGATAAAATTACGAAAAATATTAAAATAGAAGGTATTACGGCTGACGAAAACGATAATGTTTATATTATCAATGATAATGATTTCGGCATTGATAGTGAAAACATTAAAAATAGCTTCATTATGCAATTTAGACTTAAAAAAGGCGAACTTTTACAGAAGAAGTAAATTAGTGAGCGGATTTTCGGTTTTTGTTTAACGGCTGAAATGCTTAATGGCTGAACGGCTTATTATTGTCATTGCGAGGAGTAATAGCGACGAAGCAATCCAAAAAACATGTCATGCTGAAGCGTTAAATGTACAAATTTGTAGTTGAAAGTCCTATGTTCAGCATCTTGCTAACGTGGAATGTTTAAATTTAACATTAAAGAGATTCTGAAACAAGTTCAGAATGACATATTTGTTTGACTATTATAAATTAATAAGCTTTTCAGCCCTTCAACCATTCAACCTTTAAGCCAATATTCTTAACATTCTTAACAATGTAAACAAATGTAAAGATGAATTTTAAAATACCTCAAACCCAGTTATAATGCTCGATATGATAT
>CAVCIX010000112.1:0-4152 GCA_963602505.1 Anaerovoracaceae bacterium
GAGTAATTGTTTCTGAAAGATTTTTCTCAGGAGTTGCTTCAATAACTTCGTTCAATATTGATAACGCTTTTAGGTTATTTTCTGTTAAATTTATTTTAAATGGTAAATTTTTAACCTCATATTTACATTTGTGTCTTGATAGAGTTATTCCTGCAAATTTCAAAGTCGTCAAATATTTGTAAACAACGGCTTTTGAATAGTTTTTCTCGCCACACATTTCAAGTGATTCAAGGTGGCGGATAATATCTTCAACGCTCGCTGGTTGATTAATCAAAAACTTTAGAGTCTCAAACACTCTATATGCAGCATAACTAGTATTGTCGTTTGTATATTTAGTCATTTTTATATACCTCTAACATTGATTTTAGCTTTTCCTTCACTGATTGACGAACCTCTTCTGGTGAAATTACCGTGCAATCAGGGCCGTATGCCAAAATCTTTTGCATTAGTTTAAAATCATTGTCGCTTTTGTATTCAACCCTTAGTGAATTATTATTTTTTTCAATAACCGTTTCGTTTTCAACTGGTTGATAATTCAAAAATGATGCGTTTTTAAGTTCCAAGACAACGGTTTTTGTTAAATCTTGAATTAACCCTTTTTCTAGGTGAAACATTATTGGAGAAGTAATTTTAGAAACCAATAAGAAGGAATTATCCTTGAAGTTTGGACAATAACCGTCTATATATAGTTTTTTACTTCTAAATTCGAAATTATTCACATAAAATTCAATATCTTGTTTGCCTGTATTTGGCGAATTATAAACAAAAGAAATTTTATTTTTGCAATTTTTAGCCTTTACTAAATCGTTTAAAATATCTTTGTTTAATCTTTTTAAAAGAGAAATACCGTTTAGATACTCAGCGGTTTCAATATCTAGAGCATATTTTGAGATTGTTTCAAATAAGTTTTCAATTAATAACAATTGTTGAATTGGCAATCTGCTATAGATGTTGTTGTAAAGCTTTTCAAAAGACTTTGCCAAATCCATAGTAATTGTCATTTCAAACGGATGAGAAAGTAATTTGTATTGAAAATTATTTGATTTATCTGCTCTTGAAATCTTGCAACCCGCAGAACGTAAAGCGTTCATGTCGTTACGCAAAGTATCAATTGAGAAGATACTTTTTGGGTAATTATTTTTTTCAAAGTAGTCGCTAATTTCTTCTGCCGTTTTTGGTGAATCTAGCAATAGCGAAAACAAAACGAGTAATCTCACCCCAGTAAGATTAATTAATTCTGGTTTTATATCTTCAAGTCTTAGTGAATTTAACATAATTTTAAACCTTCTCCACTTTAAGTATATCAATTTTTTCATTTTCTACAACTTTTTTACGTTTCATTAAGTTTTTGATTTTGTGAAACAAAATGATTTAATAGTTAATATGAACTGGGTATTTTATTTATTAATTTTAATATCTTTAGTAACTGCAGTTATTCAGGGACGTTTGCAGGATGTTGTTAATGCGATTTTGACAGGTGCGGATTTATCTGTAAAAGTTGCGTTTTCTCTAATCGGTATAATGGCATTTTGGCTAGGCATAATGAAGGTTGCAGAAGCTTCTGGAATAGTTGATTTTATAACAAAACTTATTAAGCCGATTACAAAATGGTTATTTAACGAGGTTCCACAAGATAACAAAGCAATTGGCGATATTGCAATGAGTTTTTCTGCAAATGCTTTGGGACTAACCAATGCTGCTACACCTATTGGACTTAAGGCAATGGAGGAATTGCAGGAGATTAACGAGGACAAAGACAGTGCTTCTAATGCAATGTGTATGTTTTTAGCAATGAATACGGCTGGTTTTCAGATAATTCCTGCAACTGTGATTGCGGTGCTTGTTGGAATTGGATATAAAAATCCTACTGAAATAATTCTTCCAACGCTTATTGTAACTGGAATTGCTTTTGTTTCAGCGATTGTCATTGCAAAAATATTTCAATATACTTGGAGGGCTCAAAAATGACCTTTCAAAGTGTTATGAATACTCTTTCTTTGTGGATTTTGCCAGTAATTTTGATTGTTATTTTAACGACTGGCATGATTAAAAAAGTTCCAGTTTATGAAGTTTTTACAGACGGGGCAAAGGACGGATTTAAAGTCGCCGTTAATATTATTCCTTATTTAGTTGCAATTTTGGTATCTATTTCAATGCTTAGAGCTTCAGGTTTTATTGATTTGTGCGGAAATCTTTTTGCAGGAATTTTAAATCATTTTTCTATTCCAGTTGATGTTTTACCGTTGATGATAGTACGCTCGTTGTCAGGTTCTGCGGCATTGGGTATTTTTTCTGATATCGCAAATAATCTAGGTCCTGACGCGTTTGCGACAAAATTGTCTGCGATAATTGTTGGAAGTTCTGAAACAACATTTTATGTTTTAGCGGTATATTTTGGCTCAGTTGGAATTAAAAAAGTTAGATACGCGCTTTTGACAGGGCTTTTAGCTGATGTTATTGGTATTGTGGCAGCAATAATGGTTGCTCAAATCTTTTTTCTGTAGCATCAACCCAACATTGAGTGATTTTTCTTTCTGTTCTTGTTTCAGTTTCTTTTCTGATTAATACTGCATAATTGATGTTGATAAAATCAATAGTATCAAGTTTTTCTACAACGTATTCTTCGCTTCCGCAGTTGTGGCAGAAGTGTTCTACTGGTACGATTTTACCATTTTTTACGATAGCTTTTTCCTTAATTCCGCAACACGCACATCTAACAATGTACCATTGATTTTCAATTAATGCACCGCAATCAGGGCAATAGCCGAAGTCTTTGTCTAAGCCAACGTGTGTATGTTGACATTTTTGTTCGCCAATAAACATGTTTTTTAAAAGTTCTAAAATCATAATTACCTCGATTGCATTTTGTAGAAATTGTAGAAAAATTTATGTAGATGTCATTTATTTAATGATGATTTTTTGAAAGTCAACATTTTTGTTGAAAATTTTTTCTAAAATGTTATTATGTTCATATATCTTTTTAATGAAAGGGCTAATATGAGAAAATTTATTGCGTTTACATTGGCAGAAACCTTGCTTGTAATGGGGATTATTGGCGTAGTCGCAGCGTTGACTGTTCCTAACTTGAACCAATCAACAGGTAATAAGGAGAAGGTAACAAAGCTTAAAAAGGTTTATTCAAATCTTGATGACGCTTATGGTCGTGCAATTGCGACGTATGGTCCAATTTCAAGGTGGTTTAATAATAATAGTGATAATCTTCCAGCTGGGATTATTGTGGCAGACCGTATTGGTGAGTTTCTTAAAGTAACTAAAGCTTGTGAAAATGGTGAAACTGGATGTTTCGGTGCAGGACTTTACAAAGCTGGAGCTGGAAACACTGTTATAGGTTTTGATAAAGCTTTTTTGTTAGCAGATGGTACGGCTATTAGTTTTTCTATACAATATGAAGATTGTGATGGTGATTTTAGTGTTGATGGAACTGGAATTGCAACAGAAACTTGCGGTTTGATTGATGTTGACATTGACGGACCAGATGGAGTAAATACCTATGGTGTTGATACTTTTTCTTTTCAAATAGCAAAACGCGGAATTTATCCAGCAGGCGAGCAAAATACTAATGAAGGCGATACCCAAGAAGTTCTAGCAAGAGGATGCTTTACAACAGGATTTAGTTGTGCTGGTTGGGTTATAAATACTGGTAATATGGACTATTTGAAAGCAACAAAAGGTACTTGTCCTAACGGAACAGAACTTTCATGGACAAATACAACTTGTAAATAGTTAACTATGAATTGAATACTGAATTTCTTGACACGAAATTTTATTTATTCTACAATTCTAGTAACTCACATCCTCAGAGTTATAGGAGTTGATAAAAAGAGTCATTAACTTTTTATTTGCTCTCAGTAAAAGAAAGAAGGACAAAATGGCAAATATTAAATCAGCTAAGAAAAGAGTATTGATTGCAGAAAGAAATCACGAAAAAAACGTAGCTTTCAAAACTTCAATCAAAACAGCTTTGAAAAAAGTTCTTGAATTAGCAAAAGCCAAAGATGAAGAAGCATTAAAAGGCGCTTTATCAAAAGCATACCAACTTTGCGATAAAGCAGTTTCTAAAGGTATTTTACATAAAAATACAGCTTCTAGAAAAAAATCAAGATTAACTTTAGCTGCTAAAAAATTAATGGC
>CAVCIX010000113.1:0-4076 GCA_963602505.1 Anaerovoracaceae bacterium
GGATTACACTGCAACAAAATTGCGTAAGGACGTTGAATATCGAAAAGAACAAGGCTATAAAATTAATTTAAGACTTTCTGAATTAGAACAGATAAAAGCTTTGAAGAAATTTATTACAAAAATCGGGTTTAATCCAGTTGATTCAATTGAATATGGTGAAATTGTTTCGACTGCGGACTTGGCAACAAGTAGTTTTGAGGCAGTAATTAAAAAGGTTAAAAAGTTCTGCAAGGCAAATGATATTAAATTCCAGCTATCAACTCCAAGAATACTTATTGAAAGAGATTTCGACAGGGTTTATGAGTATTGCAAATCGCTAGTTCTATCAGAACCTTCAGCTTCGTCATTAATTATAAATAATATAGGCTATTTTTGGGCGGTGATTAACGATAGAGATTTGTCGAGAATTCCTATTGAAATTGGTCATGGTGTAAATTTATTGAACAGTTTATCAATCAATTGTTTGAATAATTTACATCCAATTAATGCTATTGATTTTACGCCTCAAACAGATATTGTGAGTACGTTAGCGACTTTGAAAAAAATCAAAAATGTAATTCCGAATAAAAAGATTACAATTGCAGGAAATATAAGAGTTCCGTCTTTAGGCTTGTGTCCTCTAAACAATGATAGTGCGGTTGTATCAAGACTTTCTTGTAAAGCACCTTGCCACAAAGGTGGATTTGCTTTAAAAGACCCGTCTTTGAAGAAGTTATTTCCATTTACTTGTGACGGTTTTTGCCGAATGCACATGTTTGAGGATAAGATTTTAGAAAAATACGAGATGATTGATGAATTAAAACAGGCAGGTGTTAACGAGTTTGTTTTTGATTTTAGTGCGCTTAACGCTAAATTTATTCCAATATTGTTAACGAATTACTTAAATACAAGATGTGTGGGTAATAAAATTTAATTATTCTTGTGTTAAAATAGATTTGTAAATGAAAGGAAAGATAATGAAAAAAATAAATATAATCGTCGCAGTTTTTGCATTAATGTTGTTTACAGGAGTTAATTCTTCAGGGCTTTTTGCAGCACCGACAACACTTCCTGCAAAACCAACTAAACCAGTCGTTGTAGGTGAACCTGCTAAGTCTGATGTAAAAGCAACTCCGAAAACTTCAGAGCAAAAACCGACTTATACTTATACTCCAGTAAACGCGTTAACTTTGGTTAAAAATCCTAACGTATTTTTAAATAAAAGAGTAAAAATTACTGCAAAATTTGATAAGTTTTCTAGCTTAGGTTTGGACTACAAACCAGCAATGAAAAGCTCAGACAAGTACATAACTTTTTTAATCAGACGTGATGATGCACAAAACGATATTCCACTATCTGAATTGAAAAATTTTATGAAACGTGAACTTGCAGAAAAATATATTGATTTAGAAACAGATGACGTTATCGAATATTCAGGATTGGTATTCTCTACTGCTCTTGGCGATGCTTGGTTAGAGGTTGAAGACTTCAAAATCATTTCTCAAAAAGCTAAAAAACAAACTACAAAAACTAAATAGGCTATTTGTAGGAATACCTTATTTTTTACCTGTGATAGAATAACCATACAAATATGGAGTTTTATTATGGGAAATAAGAATTATTTAACGATACATGGTCATTTTTATCAACCACCGAGAGAAAATCCGTGGTTAGAGGCGATTGAATTACAAGATAGTGCGTTGCCAAAACACGATTGGAACGAACGCGTTAATGCTGAGTGCTATAATCCAAATTCTGTTTCGAAAATTGTTGATAACAGAAATCGAATTTTGGATGTGGTTAATAACTACGAAAGAATGAGTTTTAACTTTGGTCCAACTCTTTTATCTTGGCTTGAAAATCACGCACCAATGACTTATGACAGAATTATCAAAGCTGACGTAAAAAGCGTTTTAGAACACGACGGACACGGGAACGCGATTGCGCAAGTCTATAACCACATGATTATGCCTTTGGCTAATGAAAATGATAAGCAAACACAAGTTAAATGGGGTATCAAAGACTTCGTTTATAGATTTGGTCGTCAGCCAGAAGGTATGTGGCTAGCTGAAACTGCGGTTGATGATGATACCTTGAGAGTTTTAGTTGAAAATGGTATTAAATTTACTGTTTTATCGCCATATCAAGCACAAAGAGTTAAGCCAATTAATGATTCAAATTGGCAAGACGTAAGCTGGGGAAACATTGACCCTGCGCGTTCTTACAGATATTATATTAAATCAGCACCAGGGAAGTATATTGATTTGTTCTTCTATGACGGTGCAATTTCTAAATCTGTTGCTTTTGACGAATTGTTAAAAGACGGTAACAAGTTTATTAAACGTTTAAAAGAAGGTATTTCTCAAAGCAGAAATTATAATCAACTTGTTAATATTGCAACTGACGGCGAAAGTTATGGTCACCATACTAAATTTGGTGATATGGCTTTGGCTTATGTTCTAAAAGTAAAAGCGGAAGACGAAGGCTTTGTTTTAACAAATTACGGCGAATATTTAGATAAATTCAGAAGTGATTGGGAAGTTGATATTAAACAAGCTTCTTCTTGGAGTTGTTTCCATGGTGTTGGACGTTGGAAAGAGGACTGTGGTTGCTCTACAGGCGGTCATCCAGGTTGGAACCAAAAATGGAGAAAACCTTTAAGAGAGGCTCTTGATTATTTGAGAGATGAATTAATCGTTTTATACGAAAATGAGGCAAAAAATTATTTCAAAAACGACCCTTGGGCTACCCGTAATGCTTATATTGACGTAATTCTAGACAGAAGCGAACGTGTTATTAAGAAATTCCAAGATGCTAATTTTAAACCTGAATTGTCAGATAAAGAAAAAGTTCGCGCAATGGAATTGTTGGAAATTCAACGTCAAGCGATGTTGATGTACACAAGTTGCGGTTGGTTCTTCTCTGAAATTTCTGGTATTGAAACAACTCAAATTATGAAGTACGCTGCAAGAGCAATGCAATTGGCTTCAAACTTCACAAATAAGGATTATGAAACAAAATTATTAGAAATCCTAAGCCAAGCACAAAGTAATTTCAAAGAATATGGCAACGGAAAGGATATTTTTGAACGTTTTGTAAAACCTTCTATTGTTACAACGAAACAAATTGCATCACTTTGGGCAATAAGCTCATTATATCAAGATTTTGACGATGAAGAAGATGTTTATTGCTACAGAATTAAGCGTAATTCATACAAAAAAGTTCAAAAGGGTAATGCAAACTTCGTAATTGGTCATATTGAAGTTAATTCAAAAGTTACGCTTGAAAAATCTAACTTGGTGTTTGTTTTAATGCAATATCAAGGTGGAGATTTCCACTGCGCAATTAAAGAATTCTCATCAGAGGCAGAATATACGCGTATTCAAAAAGAACTAGTTAGAATATTTATGCTAAACCCATTGACTGAAATTATTCGTGCAATTGATGAATACTTCGGTATGGAATACTTCACTTTGAAAGATATTTTCATTGAAGAAAGAAGAAAAATCCTTCAAATCTTATTAAAAGATAAGATGGACAAATTCGCACAAACTTACAAGGAATTGTATAACGAAGGTAAGGGCTCAATTTATCAAATGCAATCTTTAGGCTTGAGTATTCCTGATGAATTCAAGCTTGCCGCAGGTTACACTCTTGCAAGACAGTTCAACAACTTGATGCACGAGTCAAAATCTTATCTTGACCCACAAATTATTCAACAAGCCGCAGATATCAATTTTGAGGCTAAAAATATTGGTATAGAAATTGATAAACAACCAACTGCCAAGTTGTTTAGCCACAAGTTATTGCAAAACATTAATAGATTAGCTTCAAGCATCGAAATTCATCAGGCTGAAGCAACTCTTGAAATTTTTGATTTTATTGAAAAACTTGATTTGAAGGTCGATATTGCAGAAGCTCAAAATACTTACTTCAACAAGATTTATCACGAAGTAGGCGATTACATCGACAATATCAAGGATTTCAAAAATGAATCAGATAAAGAGTTTGTTGATATGCTTTTGAATATTGGTAAAAAACTTAATATTAACACTGATTTTTACCAAAATAAAATGGATAAAGCTATGCTTAGCGGA
>CAVCIX010000114.1:0-4074 GCA_963602505.1 Anaerovoracaceae bacterium
CAGTTAGACAAGATAGAAACAGCCATTGAATACTGGCAAAAAGCAGCAGACGTTGACCCTTTGAACTTCAATGCATACATAAATTTAGGCAATCACTATTTTAAAAAGAATAAAATAGAAAAAGCTATCACTTATTGGATAGCCTCACTTCTTTCTATGCCAGAAGAACCAACCTCTAACTTAAATTTGGCTATTGCTTACACAATGAAGGAAATGCCAATAGAAGCAAACATTTATTTTGAAAAATACCTAAAATATGCACAGGATAAGACTTGCGCAAAATATAAAGAGGTTTCAACCGTTATTGAAAAGAATAAAAAGCTCGCAAACGATTACCTAAAATTAGGCGTACAATATCAAACAAATGGTGATAATTTGTCAGCCTTAAAGTGCTATAAAAGAGCTATTCAGTATTTTCCAATTTTTTCAAAAATCCATTTAAACTTAGGTTCTTTATATTTTCAGGATAAAAAATATGATGAAGCGGTAACTCACTGGACACACGCGGAATATCTTGACCCGAATTATCCTAAGACAATTTGTAACATGGCAATTAGCTACGATATGCTTAAAAAATATGATTACGCATATTGTTATTACACAAAATATGCAAATCTTATAATGAAAGAAATTCTTGAATACGAAAAAGTTGCATCAAGATGTTACAGACTTAAACCACTTATCGCCGCAAATCCATATTGGGTAACAAACCACTTGGAAATAGCGCAAAAAGCTATGAATAACTGTGAGTTTAGAAAAGCAATTAACGAGTTCAAGAATTATTTAATACTTAATCCAGATGACCAAGAAATTTACGCAGATTTAGTAAAAAAACTTGAAAACTATATCAATCCAGAAAAAAATGTAATAAAAATGTGCCAAGAACAAGGCAAATTATGCCTTGGCAAGAATGATTACAAAGGCGCTAAAGCATATTATGCAAGAATCTTAGTTTTATCTGAACAAGGAACCCTTGAATACAACGAGGCAAAAAGAAGGTTGGGAATATGCTTACAACACTCTTAATAAAAGGTTTTCACTACTACAAAATTATAAAAAAATTTGTATATACAAAAATTTTAAAAAAGCATTATTACAGAGTTGGAGCTTGCAAATGTTGTGGTGAATGTTGCCAACATATTTACGTTAAACATGGAAAACACGTTGTAAACGACGAAAAACAATTTGAACGCTTGCAATTGTTACATAGATTTTACACATACCTCGAAATAGTAGGAAAAGATGAAACTGGCTTAATTTTTTCTTGTAGCATGCAAGATAAAAAAACAAAACGTTGCAAAATTCACAAAAACCGTCCTGCAATCTGTAGAAGATACCCTCAAGAAGAGCTATTCATGATGGGTGGCTCTCTTTCTAACGACTGTGGTTACAAACTTGTACCGATTGTTCCTTTTTCTGAAGTTTTGTCAAATATAATGAATAAATCTTAACGATTTGACATGCCTTTATTCTTATTGTCTAATGGAATAAAGTATACTTGGGTAGGAATATGTACATAAAGCAACTTGAAATTGATAATTTTAAGTCTTTTGCACGAAAAGTTGACATACCACTGTTAGAAGGATTTACAACAGTATCAGGTCCAAACGGCTCGGGCAAGAGCAACATTATTGATAGCATATTATTTGCTTTAGGGTTGGCAACAACCCGCAATTTGCGTGCAGAAAAAGTAGCCCACTTGATTTCTACCTACACAAACAAAAACGAAGCTACCGTAAAAGTTACCTTCTCTGGAACTGAAGACGGTAACGATTTTTCTATTGCGAGAAGACTTAAAAAAGCTTCAAACGGAACCTACTTAAGTACATATTACCTTAATGACAGCGTTGCAACATTAACCGATATTCATTCACTTTTGGAGAAATACAATATCACTCCAAACAGTTACAACGTTATCATGCAACTTGATGTTATGAGTATCACAAACTGCACTTCAAACGAGCGCAGAAAGATTGTTGATGAAATTGCTGGCGTTGCAGATTTTGATAGAAGAATTGAACAAGCAACAAAAGAACTTGACACTGTTGAAGACAGAGTTGAAAAAACAAACTTTATTCTTGCAGAGGTTGAAGGCAGACTTCAACAATTGGAAGAAGAAAAAGAAGTCGCTTTAAAATATCAAAAATACAAAGAAGAAAAAGCTGGTTACGAAAGTCAAATCAACGCAGTTAGATTTTTTGACCTAAAACGCAACCTAGAAAAGGCTCACCTTAACATTTTAGAATTCGGCAAAAAGAAAAAAGAAGCCGAAGTTGAATTAACTGATACTAATGAAAAACTTAAATTAATAAAAGAAAAATATGAATCACTTTCAAAAGAAGTTAAGGAAAAAGGCGAAGACAAACAAATTGAACTAAAAAAACAAGCCGAAGAAATCAAGGGTTCTATCGACAGAAAAGAAAATGCGATAAATTATGCTGATAAACAAATTTCTGATGGCTTAAAATCAATAGAAAACGCTAAAAATGGTATCGAAAATCAACGTAAAAAAATTGAAGATACAAAGTTAAAAATTGAATTAAAAAATGATGAAATCAAAATCATTGATAACGATTTAAGCGAAAAACAAAACGAGTTAAAAACAATTCTTGAAGAAATGACTGGACTTAACCAAACGGCTGACCAGTACGTAGAAAAAAGAAATGCATTAAGAAGTAAAAAAGAAGAACTTCAAGACGCTGAAACTAAGTTAATTCAAGAAAAAATTCCTCTTGAAAACAACTTAAAAATGCTAAAAGAAAAATTAGCTCAAGCAAAAGAAACGGTTGAAACCTTAGAAAAATTCAAGGCTGAATTTGAAACAGAAAAAGACAAACGCGAACTTGAGATAAAAAATCTTGAAAACGAAATCGAAGACTTAAAAATCGTTCAAACAAAGCTTATGAACGACGCTCAAGCAAACAAGAGCGATTTAGAAGATATCAATTTCCAAATTGACGCATTGCTTAGAAAAATCACAACTCTTAAAACTCAAAAAGAAGTTCAACGTGAAAATTCTAATTATGCAGTTGATTACGTCATGAAATCAGACATCAAAGGCGTTCACGCACCTTTGGTTAAACTTGGGAAAGTTGATAAAGAATACGCACTTGCTCTAGAAACCGCAATCGGCGGAAGAATGGAGCATATTGTTGTTGAAAACGAATACGTTGCATCTAGCGCAATTGAAATTCTAAAATCAAGTGGCGCAGGTAGAGCAACATTTATTCCGTTGAACAAAATTAGAAAAGCGCCTTCTAGCTTGAACTTACCAAAAGACAATGGCGTAATTGATTTTGCAATCAACTTAATTGACTTCAACGACATTTATTTAGATGCCTTCTTCTACGCAGTTGGTGAAACGTTGGTTGTAGAAGACGAAAGCGTTGCAAGAAAATTAATGGGCAAATACCGCATGGTTACTCTAAGCGGTGAAATTTACGAAAAAACAGGTTCTATCACAGGTGGTAAAGCTAGACGTTCAGGTCCTAAATTCAGCCAAAACGATGACGATGAACTTGAAAAATTAAAATTAAAACATAAAGAGCTTGAAGAAGCTTACAATAAAGCAACTAAAGAAAAATCTGAAATTGAAGACAAACTTGCAAAAGTTAGAAAGGATTATTCTGAAACAATTACTGCTCTAAGCGAGGCAAAAGCTGACTTCAAACGCTTTATGTCTGACGCTCAAGAAACAGAAACTAAGTTAGAAGAAAATAAAAACTTCATCAAAACAGAAGCTCCTAATGTTGATAAGATTAACAACCAATTAGACAAATTAGAAGCTAAAGATATAGACTTAAATTCAGCAATATTAGATATTCAAGCCCAAATTGATGAAGTTGAAAAGTTAATGGACAATGATGTTCTAAAAGACTTAAAAGAAAAGACTGAAGCCGTTGAAGACGATATCAAACGTTTAAACAACAATAAAATGCTTGCTTGCAACGACATTTCAGAGTCAAACAGACAAATTGCATTCGATGAATCAATTATCAACTCTAGATTTGATGAAATTACAAACATTAAAAAGAATAATGAAAAATATGAAGCTGACAAAGCAAAAGCTCAAGA
>CAVCIX010000115.1:0-4043 GCA_963602505.1 Anaerovoracaceae bacterium
GGGAACCTGACCGCCGGCTTGTTTTATAAAAAAAAATTATAAACCTAACAATTTTACTAACTTTTTAATATCTTTTTCAAGTTGTTTGTCTGTTTTTAGAGCTTTTTTAATCTTGTCAGACGCGTACATAACTGTTTGGTGCTTTTTGTTCAAATCATTTGCGATACTTTCGTAGCTATATTGAAGTTTTTCTCTTGAAATATAGCAAACAATAGCGCGCGCATTTGAAATATTTTGAACTCTTGCCGTACTTTTGATGTCCTCTGTCGAAATTTCATAAAACTCAGCCACAGTTTCCATAACTTTTTGGACATTTGGTCGGTTTGTACGTTCTTCGCATTTTAGAACCTTTTGAGCAAATTCTAGAGTAATAGGCGTTTCTTCTATGTCTGAAAAAGCATTAACCTTTGTGAACGCCCCTTCTAGTTCGCGAACATTATCTTTATAGTATTTTGCGATGTATTCAAAAACTTCTTTTGGAATGTTATTTAAACCTTTTTCTGTCGCAAGATTTTCTAAAATTTTTACTCTTGTTTCAAACTCAGGAGGAAGAATTTCCACGATAAGACCTTGCTCAAAACGAGTTCGTAATCTTGTCGGAATTTCTGGCAAGTCTTTTGGAAGTTTGTCAGAAGTCAAAACGATTTGTTTATTTGCATTGTACAAAGTGTCAAAAGTGTTGAACATTTCGTCAATACACTTTTTCTTGTTTTCAATAAATTGAATGTCGTCAATCAGCAAAATATCAACATTTCTGTATTTGTTACGAAATCTATTCATTGCAGAAGTTGTGTTTTTGTTAGGAACAAAAGCAGTTGAATTTACGTAATCGTTAATAAAATCTTCTGTTTTTATGCATTGAACTTTTAAGTTGCCCTTCATTGTTACGTAATGCCCAATTGCTTGCATTAAGTGGGTTTTGCCCAAGCCTGAAGCGCCTTGAATATATAGCGGGTTATACAATGCAGTTGGGTTTTGCGCAACTTTTTCTGCGGCAGCCTTTGCCATTTTATTATTTTTATCCACAACGAAGTTATCAAATCTATATCTTAAGTTGATATTCATTGATTTTACGTAAGACAAGTTTTCAATTGATTTTTTATGTTCTTCTTGTTCTTCTTGCTCTTTTTTTAGCTTCTTTTCAAGTTTTTGTTTTTCTTTTTTTATTTGTTTAGCTAAATTTTCATCATATTCAAGCTTAACTAGCGTATCTTTGCCTAAAACTTTGTTGAAAGCGTTAGTAATATTTGTATATTGAGTTCGTTTTAAGTGGTCAATCCCAAAAGATTCGCCAGAAACCAGTGTAAATTGATTTCCTTCATAAGAAATAGCCTCTAAATGGCTAATCCAAACAAATATATGTTCTGGAATTGTGCTTTGAAGTTCTTTTTTTACACTTTCCCAAATCTTTTTTACTTCGCTAGTGTCCATATAAATATTCTATAACAAAAATAACTTATAAAAAATAATTCCCGCAGACATACTCAAGTTTAGTGATTCAACTCGGTTATCCATTTCAATAGTAACTTTGTCTGTTGAGAAATTGATTAACTCTTGGCTTAGCCCATCAGATTCTGCGCCAAACATTACAAGAGTTTTTTCTTGTGTGTGAAAATCTTTTAAAAATACGCTATCAGTTGATTTTGGAATTGTAGCAATTCTTGTAAAATCTTTAAAGTATTTTTGTAAAATAGTAAAATCTTTTATTTGAAATACAGGAATTTTCCATAAATTTCCAACAGAAGCTCTTACGCATTTTGGGTTGTACAAATCAACAGTGTTGCCGTATAAGATTATTGCATCTAGCGCAAAAGCGGTTGCAGTTCTTAAAATTGTACCTAAATTGCCCAAATCTTTAATGTTTTCAAACAGGGCAATCCTTTTGGCATTGTTTAAAATATTAATATCAAATTCCTTTTGAACTCCGACTGCAACTGCATCAGGAGTTGAATCTGTTGTGGAAATCTTTTTTAGAACTGCATCTGTAACGTATGTAATTTTTTCTTCTAAAAAGTCATAGTGAAAAGCTTTTTCTTTTAATACATAAATTTGTTTTATCTCAATATCTGCATTAAAAGCTTCTTCTATGGCTTTCAAACCTTCAAGCAAGAATAATTTTGATTCATCTCTATATTTCTTTTGTTGAAGTTTTGCAATTTCTTTTATTGTTTCGTTATTTATGCTAGTAATTTCCATTATTTTACCTCAAATTCTTCAAGCCAGCTTAATTCTTGTTCATCAAGCATAGAATAATCAATAAGTTTCTTTTCGTAATGCATTTTTACGAAGGAATTGATAACTCCATTTTTTAAATAGCAAGAGTTCTCTAATCTTACACCGAAATAACCTTGTTTGTAAAGTCCTGGTTCGATTGTAAAACACATGTTATCTTCTAAATCTACCAAAGAGTCTGGCGTTCCAGTGCTTAATCTTGGCGGACTTTCGTGAACGCTAATTCCGATGCCGTGTCCTAACCCGTGGTTAAAAACAAATCCTTCTGGTGCATTTTTTGCTAAAAATTCACGTGCAACATCGTCGATATCAAAACCACAAGTGAATTCTTTTGTGTTAAATGCTCTTAAGAAGGCTTTTAATACTGTTGTGTAAACTGTTTTTTGTAATTGATTTGGCTCACCTTTGACAAAAACTCTTGTAATGTCTGTTGCAAGTCCGCCTTTGTAATATCCGCCACAGTCAATTAGCACTAAAGAGCCGTCTTTTACAATTTCGTCTTTTGACGATTTTGAATAATGTGCTAATGCAGAATTTTCATCTTTTGCAATAATTGATGTGAAGGATTGACCAATTGCGCCGTATTTTTTGAAATTCTTTTCTAATTCTACTTTTATGTCGTATTCAGAAATGTTGTCGTGCTCTGCTATAAATTTTCCTGTATCTGCAAGAGCCTTGTCTGTTCTTGAAAAAGCGTCTTTGTAGTGTTCAATTTCTGTATCTGTTTTTACGCATTTTGACATTGAAATCGGATTTATCTTTATTTTACTTGCTTTATCTCCAAGTAACGCGTAATCGTGCGCAGTTATTGTCATTTCATCTACATATATAGTTTTGAAATCGCAATTTTTAATGAATTCGTCAAAATCTTTCAGCGTTTCATCCTTGAATAAATAGTCTTTATCCTTTGAGAACAAGGCTTTGCCTTCAACTGAGCAGGAATTTGTTTTGTCAAAGTTTCTTAAATTATATATATAAGAAAGTTCTTCCAAGTTTGTAATAAGAATAGCTTCGCCGTCTTGTAAGTTTAATTCTTTGATTTTTTCTGCGGAGGTCTTTCCTGTTAGTTCAATTGGAATTTCGGTTAAATTTTGAACTTTTTGAGATTGTTCTTTTTCAATAGGGTCTATATCAAAAAGCTTTACGCTAATATTTTTTTGACCTAAGTATTTAACTAAATTTTCATATCTGAACTGAGAATTTTTTCTTGAACAAATACCTAAAGTTGAGCCTTCAGTCATTCTTTTGGCTAGTTCATCAATAACTCTATCGCCGATTTGTAGTTTTACAACAGTTATATCCTCGTGATTTACCTCTAAATCAGCTTGCACGTGATATCTTCCGTCAACAAATAGATAAATATTGTCCTTTGATACCAAAGCATCGCCAGTTGAACCAGAAAAACCTGTCAAAAAGTATCGAGAATTTCTTTCCAACTCGTTGTATTCCACTAAAAATTCATTAGTGGAATTTACCAATAAATAATCTATTTGTTCTCTATCCAAGAACAAACGGGCTTTTTCAATATATTCGTTCATTATTCTTCTACGTCTGTAACTAGAATTAAGTGCCAACCAAATTGAGTTTGAACTGGTTGTGATAGTTCACCTTTTTTTAGTGAAAATGCTGCATCTTCAAAAGGTTTTACCATAACTCCTCTTGGGAAAAATCCTAAATCTCCGCCGTTTCTACCTGAAGGGCAAGAAGAATTTTCCATTGCAGCTTGTGCGAAATCTTTACCGTTTTTAATTTCGTTGTATAGTTCTTTTGCTTCGTCTTCTGTTCTAACTAAAATGTGACTTGCTTTTACT
>CAVCIX010000116.1:0-4014 GCA_963602505.1 Anaerovoracaceae bacterium
GGTCTAGTGCCTTCTTTTTTTTGTTGTTTGTCTTTTTGTTAACATTTCTTTGTGTAAATTTTAAGAAAAAGGCAATTTTTTTTGACAAAAATACTTTATATAAATACGAGATACTATTTTTGGAGAGATAATGACTGTAAACTTTGGTTTAAATCAATTTAATACGTCTTACAATCCGTTTATGAATTTAAACGCGATGTCTTTCCAAATGCCATTAGGTGGAATGTTTAGCATACCTATGGGTGGACAAGTGCAAATGCCGATGAATATGAATATGTCGGCTCCTGCAATGTTTAACTTCCCTCAAATGTTTAATTTCAGTATGCCAACATTTAATTTCTCAAACTTTAATTTTGGCAGTGTTACTTCTCAACAAGGCAACTGTAAGCCTGCTCAAAAGCTTGATAAAGCGTTTTTAGACAAGGTTAAACAAATTGCAAAGAGAATTAACTGTGATTACAAAGATTTGCTTGCAGTAATGCATTCTGAATCTGGTTTGAATTCAAAAGCAGTTAATAAAAATGGTGGTGCAACTGGTTTAATCCAATTCCTTCCATCTACTGCTCGTCAATTAGGTACAACAACAGAAGCTTTACGCAACATGACTCCAATTCAACAATTGGATTATGTTGAAAAATTCTTTAATATGAATAAAAAGGCTTTTGGCGTTGGTAATAGAAAATTATCAGCTGGTGATTTATATACATTAGTATTCATGCCAGCAAAAATTAATAATGAAGTTATTACTTCTCAAGGCTCTGCTTCTTATTCTGCAAATAAAGGTTTAGATGCAAATAAGGATGGTATGATTACAAAATCTGAACTTGCTAACAGAGTAATGAAACACAGAGTTAATGAATCAGTTTTTCTAGCTTAATAACCAATATATAAACAAAAAAGAGCGCCGATTACTTTGTAATCGGCGCCCTTTTTATATTTTAGCGTTAAAGTTATTAACCAATTTGTTTCATAACTTCGTCAGCAAAGTTTTCGTTACGTTTTTCAAGACCTTCGCCAAGAGTGTATCTGATAAATTTGTTAATTGTTAATTTACCTTCAATCAATTGAGCAACTGTCATGCTTGGGTCTTTAACGAAAGCTTGTTCAAGTAAGCATTTTTGAGCAAGAATTTTGTGCAAACGACCTTCAACGATTTTTTCTCTGATGTTTTCAGGTTTGTTAGCAAGGTCTTCTTTACCCATTTCAATACGTTTTTCTTCTTCTCTTACTTCAGCAGGGATATCACTGCTTGATAAGAATTCAGGAGCGCAAGAAGCGATGTGTAAACAAATATCTTTCATTAAAGTTTCGTCTTTTTTGTCTGTGTTTAGAAGAACACCGATTTTACCATTGTGGATGTAAGTTGCAGTGTTACCTTCTAAGATTTCAAATCTTCTTACTGTGATTTTTTCACCGATAGAAGCGATTTTTTCTTTGATTACGTCAGCAACAGGTTTGCCGTGTTTTGGGCAAGTTGTTGCAAGTAAAGAGTCAACGTCAGCTGGTTTTGCTTCAGCAACTAATTGAGCTAAACCTTGGCATAATTCTTTGAATTCTTCGTTTTTAGCAACGAAGTCTGTTTCACAGTTAACTTCAATGATTGCGCCAACGTTATCGTTTACGAATGAAGCAACAAGACCTTCAGCAGCGATTCTACCCATTTTCTTTTCAGCAGAAGCGATACCTTTTTGTCTTAAAGCTTCCATTGCTTTTTCCATATCTCCGTCAACTTCCATAAGTGCTTTTTTGCAATCCATCATGCCAGCACCAGTTTTGTCGCGAAGTTCTTTTACCATAGTAGCTGTAATATTCATTGTTTCCTCCATTAAGCCTTAACTGTTTCTTCTGCGCTTACGCCAGCATCTTCAGGTTTAATTTCTTCAACTTTTGATGCGTTTGTAGCTTTGTTTTCGCGAAGTTGTTTACCTTCTAATACTGCATCAGCTAATTTTGATGCGATTAATTGTACTGAACGGATAGCATCGTCATTACCAGGGATAATGTAGTCGATGTTTTCTGGATCAGCGTTAGTATCAGCTAAGCAAATAACAGGAATACCGATTTTTTTAGCTTCTAAGATAGCAATATCTTCTTTTTGTTGGTCAACAACGAATAATAAATCAGGAAGACCTCTCATGTCTTTGATACCGCCTAAAGTTTTGCTCAATTTAGCTAATTGTTTGTTAATTTGAGCTTGTTCTTTTTTAGGTAATTTTTCGATTTGACCACTTTCAATAAAGTTTTCATATTCTTTTAATTTGTTAACACGAGTTTTGATAGTTTCAAAGTTAGTCATCATACCGCCTAACCATCTTTTGTTAACATAATATGCACCAGCTCTTGATGCTTCTTGAGCTACAACTTCTGCAGCTTGTTTTTTAGTACCAACAAATAAAATGTTTTTACCTTTTGCTGCATAATCTCTTACTACATCGTAAGCTGCGTCAAGTAAATCAGTTGTTTTACGTAAATCGATAACGTAAATACCGTTTCTTGCACCGTAGATATACGGTTTCATTTTTGGGTTCCATCTTTGTGTTTGGTGACCGAAGTGTACACCTGCTTCTAAAAGTTCAATCATTGATGCTACTGGCATCTTTCTTTCTCCTTTGTTTTACTGTCTTTTACTACGGGAAACACCGTTCCATTCACTTTTGCGAACTAGGGATTAACCTATCGAACCAGTGTATCCACCATAATCGTAGCATGAACAAAAACATTTGCAAACCTTTTGTTTACAATATTAAGGGAAGATTTTGACAACAAAAATGAGGTTATTCGTGATGATGATTTTCAGCTTCACAAATTTCTCTATATTCAAGTCCCATTTGGTCACTTACGTTTTGTAAAAATTCTTTTGTTGCTTGAACAGCAGTGTTAAATTGTCTTTGTGTTATTTCCATCCAATGAGGTTCGTTTTCTCTTGTGATAGGTCCGCCTTCTTTTGTTGCACGGAACGTATCAGAGAACAATTGCATACTTCTTCTTGGATTTCTAACTGTTTTTTCAAAATTGTCTGCGCAAACATCTGCAACTTTTTCTGCAAAGCTTTCGTAATCTGTGTGAATTTTTAAATCCAAAGCTTTGCCAAGAGTTGAAGTTTCTTCAATATGTTGAGGTTGAGCCATATCTTGTAAGAAATGGCAAGCTCTTGCTGCATTTTGAATTGTTAATTCGTCGTCTTCGTCTTCAATTGCTTCGTCCATTTTTTCAATTTGCTCTCTGTAAGCATATTTAGCATTATTTTTTCCATTGTAATCCATAAAGCTTACGCCGTTTGTATTGAAAATTTTACTAAAAGCATTAGCTAATCCGTTTGTTACGGATTTTTTACCTAAAGAAAGAGCCGATGAAGTAAAATCTTTGCCGTTTTCGTTTGCTAAATCTTCTTTTTCGAATTTTTCTTTATTAAATGTATCGTGTTGAATTTTTTCGCCAAAATAGAAGTGTTTATTTGCTAAAAATCCGATATCATCGTGGTCTGGACGTTGTACGTAATCAGCCAAAGTATCCTTGTATTTAGCAAATTGAGGCATATCTCTAATTGCGGTTTCCATAATTTTCTTATGGGTTTCGCAACTCCAGCCAAAGTTTATTTGATTGTTACCTTGAATTTTCAAAGATAAACCTCCACAGAAAACTTAAAGCTCCTCAAGATTTTTTATTGCCTGATTTGAAAAATTTGTTTACAAATTTTAATAAAATAAATGGGCGGTGCGAAAATCGCACCGCCCAAAACTCTTAAATTATAATGTTAAAATTATAATTTTTCAGCAACCATTAATGTAGTTTCAGCTAAACGAGTTGAGTATCCCATTTCATTATCATACCAAGAAATGATTTTAACTTGGTTGCCACCCATAACTCTTGTTAATAAAGCGTCAACTGTTGATGATTGAGAAGTACCAACATAGTCAGAAGATACTAATGGTTCTTCTGTGTAGCATAATACGTGACCGTCAGCGCCTTCTTTTAATGCTGCATTAACTTCTTCAACTGTTACGTCTTTAGAAA
>CAVCIX010000117.1:0-1227 GCA_963602505.1 Anaerovoracaceae bacterium
GATAGATACAATCAAAACTTGCGTTACTACGTTTATTGGTGCTTTTGGAGGATAAGACATGAAAATGATTTCTGATATTTTAAATTCAATGCTTCCAGAATTGTTTATGCTAATTACAATATTTGTTTTGGCATTTATATCTATGTTTTATAACATTAAATTTAATAAAGCCTCTAAATGGATTGCCTTATCAGGCACTATTATTGCACTATTTTCATTAAATAAGCTACAAATTGAGCCGATTTATTACGCATTTAGTGATAACTGTATTACTGATACTTTTACAGTATTTATAAAGGCTTTTATCCTTATTTCTTCACTGATTGTGATTTTATTATCAAAGAAAAATGTATCAAAGCGTAATCATAAAACCTTCCAGTTTTATATGCTAATTCTAACGGCGACTCTAGGCGCGTTACTTGTAGTTTCAGCTAACGACTTTTTAATGCTAACTGTGTCTTTGGAGTTATTAAGCTTTGCTACTTACTTTTTAATTGCGTACAAAAAAGGATATTTGTCAAAAGAAGCGTCTTTTAAATATATTATTTCAAATATTTTTGCAACAGCCTTGTTCTTATTTGGCGTGTCGTATTTGTATGGTATCACAGGAAGCCTTAATTTTAGTGATATAAACAACTATTTTATGAAGAATGATGCAAGCTTGATTTACACTCTTGCAAATATCTTTATTTTACTAGGTTTAATCTTTAAACTTGCGTTATTACCTTTCTCACACTGGGTTCTAGACGTTTATGAAGGTGCTGCAACCTCAGTATCTGCATTTATTGCTACAGTTCCAAAAATTGCGATGATTGCTATTTTAGCAAGATTATTGGCCTTCCCATTAAGTTATTCTTTTGAATTACCAATTATAATTTTGTTGATTGCAACCTTGACGGCAATTTGGGCAAATATTCTTGCGATTAGACAAAAAAATATTTTAAGACTTCTTGGTTGTAGTTCAAGTGCAAATGCAGCGTATATGATGTTGCCATTGGCTTTAATGTCTGTTTATAGCTTGTCAACGGTTATTTTTTACTTAATTACTTATGTATTTATGAATTTAGGCGTTTTTGCATCAGTAATTGTTCTTGAAAATTCAAATTATTCGTCAAAATTGTACGAATTTAAAGGGTTTGCTTATTCAAATCCGTTCTTTACCTTGGCATTTGCAATTTGTGTCTTCGGATTAGCAGGATTTCCGCTAACATCAGGTTTTATAGCAAA
>CAVCIX010000117.1:1237-3963 GCA_963602505.1 Anaerovoracaceae bacterium
TTTGTTCTCGGCAGTTGTAAAATCTGGTGCAATTTTTATTCCTATCTTGTTAATAGTCGCAATGACAATAGTAGTAGCTTGCTTCTACTACACAAATATCGTAAAATTAATGTTTGAAAAGAATACATCAGTAGATAATGAAATTTTGCCAAACAAAACTTCATCACCAATGGTAATCTTATACACATGCGCCTTCATTACACTATTTATAGGCATTTGCCCAAATATTGTAATCAATGTGTGCAACTTTATTGCATATTACCTATAAAGTAGAAATTAAGAACTACCAATCTGTAAAGCTATTGTATGGCTTAATATCGTGTTGTAATAAGTAGCCATCATCAGTAGCAGGGTCAAAATATTCCCAAATTTTTCTAAAAACAGATTTTTTTACGTATCTACCTGATTTATATTCTCTATTGTGATTTTTGGCAATTTCTAATTGAACTAAATCAGCAATTTGCGAAGAATAATTGTTGTTAATCAAATATTCTGGTGATGTAACTTCTTCAGTTACCATATATGCATTTGCTGGTAACATTGAAAATGCTAGTGCTGATAATATAATTAAATGTTTAATTTTCATTGATTTCTCCGTAGTATTAATAATTTAACATTATAATATATCTGTTAAATTATGGCAAGAATATTACAAATTTATAAAGAGCTTTTTATAAGTTTTTCAAGTTCATCAAGCAATTGGTCTTCTGGAACTCTTGCAATTACTTCACCTTTTTTGAAAATATAACCTTCGTTTATACCTCCAGCTATACCAAAATCAGCGTGTTGAGCTTCTCCAGGACCATTAACTGCACATCCCATTGTTGCAATTGTAATATTTGCGTCTAAGTCTTTAAATCTATCTTCAACTTTTTTTGCAAGTCCGATTAAGTCAATTTGTGTTCTTCCACAAGTTGGGCAAGATACAAAGTTTACACCTTTCTGTCTTAAGTTTAGCGATTTTAAAATCGCATACCCAGCATGAACTTCTTCAATTGGATTTTCAGTTAAAGAAACTCTTATTGTATCGCCTATGCCTTGTGATAAAAGACTTCCTATGCCAACAGAAGATTTAACTAAACCTCCTCGAAGTGTTCCTGATTCTGTCAAACCAATGTGTAGTGGATAGTCATATTTTTCTGAAAAGGCTTTGTATGCTTCAATTGTAGTTACAACATCAGAAGACTTTAGCGAAACCTTGATTAAATCAAAATCTAAATCTTCAAGGATTTTTATGTGTCCTTCTGCGCTTTTAACCATTTTTTCAGCCAAAGATATATCTAAATCTTTTAACGATTTTTCTAAAGAACCAGCATTTATACCAATTCTAATTGGAATATTTTGTTGTTTTGCAAGTGTAACAACCTTTTCAACGTTTTCACGTTTGCCGATATTCCCAGGGTTCAATCTAAGTGCAGAAACACCGTTGTTTATAGCTTGAATTGCTAATCTGTAATCAAAATGAATATCAGCAACAACTGGTATTTGAGCTTTTTTAACGATATCTTTTAAAGCTTCACCAGCATCCTTGTTTAGGACGGCAAGCCTGATGATTTCGCAACCAGCTTCAGCAAGTTCATTGATTTGTTTCAAAGTTGCTTGAACATCTCTTGTATCAGTGTTACACATAGATTGCACTGATATTGGTGCATCTCCACCAATTTTTACGTTTCCGATTGAAATTTGTTTTGTTTTTCTTCTTTTTATCATAAAATAATAATATCACTAAAATAAAGCATGAGGTACTTATGAAATTTGCAGTTATTTCAGATATTCACGGTAATATGTTTGCGCTAGAGGCAGTTTTAAAAGACATTAAACAAAATAATGTTGATAAAATCTTTTGTCTAGGCGATTTAGCTATGGCAGGTCCTGAACCTAATAAAACAATTGATTTTGTTAAAAAGCAGGATTGGACTATTATTCAAGGTAATACAGATAATATGATTGTGAACTTTTCTGAGGAGTTGTACAACAAGGTTCATGCTGGTGCGCCAATTATGGCAAACGCTTTGAGGTATGATGTTAAGGAAATCTCAGCTGAAAATGTTGAATATTTGAAGAATTTACCAGAACAAAAATCAATCAAATTAGAAAACGTTAAAATGCTTTTGGTACACGGTTCTCCAAGAAAAAATGACGAAAATATCTTCCCTGATTTATTAATGGAAAAAGTAGAAGAAATCGTTGAAAATGTGGCTGAAAGCGTTGTATTTTGTGGTCATACCCATATTCCTTGTGGGTACCAAACAAATTCTAAAAAAACTATTGTAAATGTTGGAAGTGTTGGTCGCCCATTTACGGAAAAGGCAGACGCTTGCTATGTTTTAGCAGAAGTTAATAACGGTGAATTACTTGTTGAACATAGAATGATTGATTATGACAGAATTTCAGCTTCTAAAATTCTTGAAAAACAAGATTTTGAAGGTTCAGAAAAACTGGCTCAAATGCTTATCAAACCTGAAACTCGCCACATGTAAACAATTTTAACAAATTTTTAAAATTGCCTATAATGCCTTATAATATCTATATGAAGGACATTTTGGCTTATTATACAAAAGATGGCTCAGTTGGGCTATATGACTGTAAGACAGAGGATATATACCACTCTGTTTATGGCGCGTATAGTGAGGCTTTTGACAAATTTATTTTGCCTGCTTGTATTGATGATTATTTAAAAAAGAATAATAAAATAAAAGTTTTAGATTTATGCTATGGGATTGGAT
>CAVCIX010000118.1:0-3932 GCA_963602505.1 Anaerovoracaceae bacterium
CGTCTGCACCGTTAAGTAATTCAACTATCGGATATTTAGGTTCAACGATGATATTTCCTGTTTTTTCGTCTATTAAACCAATTTTGTTATCAATATGAGTTTCAATATATTTATCTTTTAAAACCAATGATTTATATTTTGGTTTGATTAAATTTATAACTCCGTTATCGTAATGCAATAAACCAACTTTGCCAGAGTAAGTTACAATCCAATTTTTAGAGTTCATTGGTTCAACCTCGTTATACACAGAATTTAAGATATTTTTCATTTTCTTTAAATCGTATAACCCGCTATATTTGTGTTTTTTAACAAGAATTACGTCTTCACAAGGAGTTTTTTGAATTTCTTCATATTTTGTCGGAATTAAAATTCTACCTTTATGATTTATTAAACCTTTTTTGCCCTTTAATAAAGTTACATACAAGGATTTTTCAGCGTCAAAGATTTCAAAATCCTCATAAACGGCATTAGTCAATTTTTTATTATCTTCTGTTACTAAATTACATTTGTCTGCAACGCAAGTCTTGTATATCTTTTTAGTAACTGCATTGTTGTTTTCATCAGATTTTGTTTTATATTCGCTAAACAAAACATATTTTTTATCGTTAAAATCAATTGCGCTCTCTGCATTTTCAATATGTTTACCAAATTTTTTATGTTGTTTTATTTTAGTATTAACATTACCTTCTTGAAAATTTATTTTAGTATTAACGTTTTTGCCCAAGCCATTATATTGTTTTCCTGCATAATTTGCTCTAAACATAACAAACGCAAGGAATAAAAACAAAAACACATAAACAAAAATTCTTAGTTTTTTCATCGTATAAAATCCCTATTTATTAGTAATGATACTTAAAATACAGTTTACTGTCAAACGCTTTGTGGTATTATTTAAACAAGGAGAAATTATGTATATTTGTGTAATCGGAACTGGATACGTTGGTTTAGTAGCAGGTGCTTGCCTTGCAGAAATGGGTAACAACGTTATATGCGTTGACAACAATAAAGAAAAATTGGAGAATTTAAAACAAGGGATTATTCCAATTTATGAACCAACACTCGAAGAATTAATAAAATCGAATGTATCAGAAAACCGTTTAACCTTCTCTGATGATTTAAAAAGTGCCGTAGAAAACTCTCTTATCTGCTTTATTGCAGTCGGAACACCTCAAGAGGAAGACGGCTCAGCTGATTTAAAATACGTTTATCAAGTAGCAGAGGAAATCGGCAAATCTATAAATGAATATAAAGTTATTGTAGATAAATCAACAGTTCCAGTTGGTACTGCCGAAAAAGTTACAGAAATAATCAAAAAGCAAACAAACCACGAATTTGATGTTGTTTCAAACCCTGAATTTTTGAAACAAGGTAATGCGGTTGAAGACTTTTTAAAGCCTGATAGAGTGATTATTGGTTCAAACTCAGAACGCGCAACTGCAATTATGCAAGAGCTTTACGCGCCATTTTTACGCACAGGAAATCCAGTTATAACAATGGACGTAAAATCAGCAGAAATGACTAAATACGCTTCAAATTCCTTCTTAGCTATAAAAATTTCTTACGCAAACGAAATTGCAAATATTTGTGAAAAAGTTGGTGCAAACGCAGAAATGGTTAGAAAAGGTATGTGCGCCGACAAAAGAATTGGTTCTCAATTCCTATTTGCAGGTCTTGGCTATGGCGGAAGTTGTTTTCCAAAAGACGTTAAAGCTCTTATTAAAACTGCTAACGAAAACGACTACGACCCTGAAATGCTTAAATCAGCTGATGAAATCAACAAACGTCAAAGATTACTATTTGTTGAAAAAATAACAAAACACTTTGGCGAAGATTTATCAAATAAAACTTTCGCAGTTTGGGGCTTAGCCTTCAAACCAAAAACAGATGATATGAGAGAAGCGCCTTCAATTACGATTATTAACGAATTGCTAAAAAAAGGTGCAAAAATCCAAGCTTATGATCCGAAAGCTATGCAAACTGCAAAATTCCATTTTGCAGATAAAATTGTTTATGCAAATAATTCATTCGAAGCATTAAACAATGCAGACGCATTATTACTATTGACTGAATGGAACGAGTTCAGACACCCTGATTTTGACAAAATTAAAGGTACGCTAAAAACGCCAATAATTTTTGACGGCAGAAATCAATACAACAAAAAATCGCTTACTGAAAAAGGATTTATTTATTTTGGAATAGGTAACGCGTAAGTTTGAGGAATAACTTTATGAACAGAAATGTTATTGAGAGAATTGTCATATATTCATTGAGCGTTTGCCTAGTTTTATATTTAGGATTTTGTTATATTCAAAAAAATCCAGAAGTCAAAACAAAAACGGCTAGAAATATTACACTGTTTGCCAATAGTAATTTGACTGCAAATAGAATTTACTCAAAATCAAACTTAATTTTAAAGATTTCACTCGCAATAAACCCTGATGATGCCTTTACTTACCAAGTTTTAGGATACAATTACTATCAACTTGCGTATAAATACGTACATAGGGACAAAATTAAAAAGTATTACTTACAAAAGGCTTTTGCTTATAGCGAAAAAGCTTTAAGTTATGCGCCAAAACATACTGAAATTATCGACAATTTGGGATTTTGTTGTATTTTAGGTGAAAATTTTGACGAAGCAATTGAAATGTTTAATTCTTCGTTAAAAATCAATCCAAAAGACTCAGTTGCAATAAAAGAACTAGCAATAATTTATTCTTACTACAAAATCGATTATAAAAAATCTCTTGAATACATGGAATCTTATATGAAATTAAATCCAAAAGATGTAGAAGCTTATTTCAACAAGGCTTGGATTTTGAACACCTTAAACAGAGATAAGGAAGCGATTGAGTATTACAACAAATACCTAGAATATTATCCTAATTCAGTTAGCGCATTGGTAAATATTGCAAACTGCGAAATCAACATAAAAGATTATAAAAATGCGCTAATCCACACAGAAAAAGGATTGACTCTTGCCCCTTATTCATATTATCTTTTAAGCAATAAAATCGATATTCTTGCAAATTTAAAAAAGTATAGCGAGGCAAAAGCCGTAGCTCAGGAAATGATAGATTATCGACCTTATTATGGCGCACATTTAGGATATTTTAGGCTTGCAAAAATACAAAAAATTGAAGGGAATACAACTGAATCTGAAGCCAATTTTAAAATAGCAAAAGATATCGCTCAAGAGTTTTTAGACGGTGAATATTGTAATGGTAAAGATTACGAATTTAATGATACCGACGCAAAATGCAGAAATATTAGTTTGTTTTTGAAAAACTTTGAACAAAATAAAAACTCTGAATATTTTGGTGATACCTAATTAATCCATTAAATTTACTCTTTTTCATCCCCATTTATCGTAACTTTTACTATATTCAGCAATGGTCGGGTTGTATTAATAAATTCTACGTCGCCTTCAACTTTATCTTGCGCTAAAAAGGCTTTATCGGCATCCGTTAACTCTGAATACAACACGCATACAATAATTTTTTGTTTATATTTTGCATATTCTTTTATGTGATTCGCAAACTGCGGAACTTCTTTGTCCGAATTATACTCTCCTTGCCAGGTTAAATTATGCGCAAATGGCAAAAATTCCCCATAAACACTTGGATCAATCATTCCAACAACTGTTGCGTCAGGGTGCAATAATGCTTGATTATAAGCTACATTACCCAATTGCATATACGCGCGGTTAAGCTTCCAAAGGTTATTGAAGGTCATTGAACCTAAGCTATAAACTAAACATAAAGACAAAACAAAATTAATGAACTTATAACGCCACTTTAAGCATGCAAAGAAGGCTAATAACATTAAAATAAGCGGATATATCAAAATGTAATAATATGCCACCAGTAACGAGCGGTAAAACGAAAACGCAATGGTGAATACATATACAAAACTAATTAAATAGATAACGT
>CAVCIX010000119.1:0-1166 GCA_963602505.1 Anaerovoracaceae bacterium
CTTCTTACCTCGTGAAGAAGGCAACAAGTACGTAGCGCAACTTCTAGAAAATGCGAAATTAAAAGACGGCGATTTTGTTGTTTTAACTTATTATCCGAAAAATAGATTTGAAAAATATATTAATTTCGACAAATACAACGTAACTGAAATTCACAAAGGTAATTTTTACGAATATTTTTCACCTGCAATTACCTATAAAGAAGCTGTAAAACACGGCAAACAAAAGTATAAAGGTGCGTTTGTTAATTCAATCAGACCGACAAATGAATTTACTGGTGACAAATTACTCGACGAAATTAACGACAATGTTTATTTTAAGGTTAAAAAAGGTCAGAAGGTAGCGTTTTTATTTTTAGATTCAGTTTCTTTCCTTGATGAAAATATTTTTGGCTCAGTTGTAATGAATCAAAAAGCCTACGAAAAAGCGCCTTTGCTATATTTAATCTTTTCTGACATAAGAAATGAAATTATAAAAACCCTTCCAGTTAACGCTAAGAATGTGCGTTATGAAGTTGCTGGGGCGTGGACGCTTGTAAGTTTTGAATACTAATTACTTAACATAGAAATCTGCCACAACTAGTGGTTTATGTAGCATATTTTTGTCAAAAATTTCCATATAATAATGACCGCCCGTATGCATTACAACGTAATCCGTAAAAAAGTGCGGTGAATCTCTATTGATTCTGTATTCGTTCGTGTAAACAATGCCCGTTAGCGTATTCCAAGGTCCTTTGTCATTTGCGCCAACAATTTGAACCTTAATGAAATTAGCTTTAATAGGCTTTCTTGACATAAACAGCCAGTAAATACGTTCGCCTCGTTTAAAGTATCTTCCATAACCTTCCGCCGTTTCTCGCGTGAAAGGCACGTTATTAAAGATAATACCGTACTTAAACTTTTTGTGGATTGTAAATCCAGACGTGAAAGTCGCTATTAAAATTAAGAATATGATTAATCTTTTCATTATTATTTTTCTGGTTCAGATACTGATTGCAATTCGTTAATACGTTTTACAATCGCACGTTTTGTCAAATCATCAGTTTCTAAATCGTAGTATTTTTGGTAATTTTCAATTGCTTTTTCATTATTGCCTTCTTTTTCGTAAGACATAGCCAAAGCGTAGTATGCATAAGCATAATCAGGGCTTAGAGCGATAACTTTATTGA
>CAVCIX010000119.1:1176-3796 GCA_963602505.1 Anaerovoracaceae bacterium
TGAAGCAATCTCTACAATTTTTATAATCACCGTTTGAAGCATATACTAAACCTAGGTTAAACCAAGCATCTGAGTAGTTTTTGTTAACAGATACTGCTTTTTTGTAGTATGAAATTGCTTTTTCAGGGTTATTTTCTATTTTGTATAAATTACCAACCTTAAATGCAGTGAAATAATCGTTTGGAGATAATTTCAACACTTCTAAATATGTTTCAATTGCTCTTGTGTTTTGACCTGATTTATACAAATCATCGGCTTCTTTTGTTAATGATTTAATCTTGTCATCAATTCCAGCAGAAGGTTTGTTAATCATCAAGTTATCCAAGTTTGCAAGTTCATCGTCTGAACTAGAAGTTGCATTATTTGTGTTAACATTCACATTTGTTGTTGTTTCATTCGTTGTAGAAGGAGCAGAGCCATTGAAATCTGAAGCGCTCACAGGCTTAATATTTACAACAGTTTTTGTTTCAGTTTCAACCTTAGTTTCATTTTGTGGATTGGGAACATCAATCGCAACTGGTCTTTCTTCATTTGTTAAAGGCAAAGTTGTGAATTGTTCTGACTTAAAGACTTCAAAATCTTTTTTGTACAATTCTTTATCGGGTTCAATTTCAAGTGCTTTTTCATAGTTTACCATTGCTAAATCAACATTCTTCATACATTCATAAGCTTTAGCTAAACCATAATATGCATAACTTTGGTTTGAATCCAATGAAATTGCGCGTTCAAAAGGTTCAATAGACTCTTTGAATTTTGATTGAGTTAACAAATAATCGCCCTTTGAAATTAATGCTGATACCAAGTTTTGTTGTAGGCGAGAATTTTCTCTTTGCGATAATAATGCGTCATACAACTTGATAGCTTCGTCGTAGCGTTTTAAAGCATGTAAAGCAAGCGCTTTGTTAGCTTTTACATCAAAGTTATCAGGAGTTTCTGCTAACACTTGGTCATAATATTTTATAGCGTTTGCGTAATCTTGTTTTTTATGATATTGCAAAGCAAGTTCCTTCTTAACTTCTAGGTCTTTGTTGTTTTTAGCTAACGAAGTCAATAAATTTTTGATAGCTAAATCGTCTTTGCCTTGATTTTTATATACAACCGCTAACAATTTGTACGCGTCAGCATCGTTTGGATAAGCTTTAATATAAGTAGAATATTCTTTTACGGCATCATCATACAAGCCCATATCTGTTAACAAGTTTGCATAATATATTCTCAAAGCAGTTAAATCAGGCTTTAAGTTAAATATAGTTTCATATTGTTGTTTTGCTAAATCATACTTGTGCAACTCGTGATAAGATACTGCCAAATTAGCTCTAGCTTTTACATTTTCAGGATTTTCCAACAATGCAATTTTTAGCATATCAACTGCACTGCTATATTGCTTGTCTTCAAAAAGAGAGTAACCGTAGTTAGCATATTCTCTAAATCCGTCAGTATTAGCTTTGTAAGCAGTTGCATAAGCCTTGTTTGCAAGTGAGAATTTGCCAGTTTTTAGGTATGCAGTTGCTAAATTTTCTCTTGCAACGGCATGGTTCGGATAAACCGCTAAAAATAAATTATAATACTCAATTGCTTTATCAAATTTGCCTTGTGCGCTTAAAACGTTCGCGATGTTTAAATAGTTATATTTATAAGATGGAAATATTTCCATTGCTTGCATATAAGAATTATACGCGTTTTCGTAATCACCTGTTGTTTGAAGAATATTACCAATACTGATATAGATAAACGCATCATTTGGTCTTAATCTAATTGCAATTTTATATGCACCCAAAGCATTGTCATAATCGCCCATATCTGCATATAAGCCTGCTAATTTTGTGTACAAAATTGCGTCTTCACCTTGAATTTCAATAGCTCTTTTAATCGCAACAATTGCTTCTTCATAATTATTGTGATATTCAAGGTTGCAAGCCTGTTGATACAAATCCACAACCGCCTTATCCATAGCTGAATAAGCTGGATTTGCAACAACAAACGAAATTATAACAACAAATATTGATAAAATCTTTTTCAAAGTAAGTCCTCCTATAATGGGACAATTTTATCAAATTTTACAAAAAGATTCAAATATTTAAACTTGTGTAAAGCTATGAGAATAAATTTCTTTATTTAAAAGAATTTTAGCAGTTTTATATATTGCAACAGAAGTCTTATCCTCACTGTCATGATTAATATCATCCAAGTCAGCAAAATCTCTTGTAACTGAGGTTAAATCTATTAATAATTTATCAGCCTTAGTTTTTGGTGAATTTGAATCTAGCATGCTGATTAATTTTTGAATTTCAGTGTCTGTTGCGTCAACAATAGCGCAATCTAAGCCTGCACCATAGGCAAGAGTTAAGAAAATTCTATTAATTAGTGGTCTAAGCTCCTTTGGCGAACCATTTGAAATATTTGACAATCCAATAACAGTATTGCATTGTGGTTCAAAACTTTCTTTTAATATTTTAATAGTGTTTAAAGTTTCAATTGCCTGATTTTGAGCAACATTAACTGGCAAAACTAATGGATCAAAATAAATTTTTTCGTTTGGAATACCTTTCATCATGCACGTTTCGTACATATCAAGAGCAACCTCCATTTTTGCATCAGCAGTGTTTGGAATACCATTATC
>CAVCIX010000120.1:0-3600 GCA_963602505.1 Anaerovoracaceae bacterium
ACAATTACAAGTTTCTAAAGGTTTAAAAAGAGGCGTTGTTGCAATGTCATTAATCAGAATTGGTGCAGATTCTGTTTCTTTCTTGAAAAAAGCTGCAGACGCAAACAAAGATTTCACTTGGGTTGCTAACTACCTAATCAACGAAATCAACTGCTCAAACGTTGCATAATTAATATAAAAAATAAAGTTTAAGCAAAAAAGACGAGCAATCGTCTTTTTTGCTTTATAATGAGAAATATATGAAACTAGACTTTTTAAAAGGACATCCAAAGGGATTATATTTATTGTTTTGCGTAGAAATGTGGGAACGCTTTTCTTATTATGGAATGCGAGCCTTGCTAGTTTTGTATATGGTTCAGTATTTATTTTCTGGAATGAGCAAAGAGGTTGCTACTCAATATGCAGGAAATATTTATGGTTGGTACACAGGGCTTGTTTACCTAACTCCGCTTGTTGGTGGTTATTTAGCAGATAGATATTTTGGACAAAGAAAATGTATTGCGACTGGTACTTTTGTAATGTCTATCGGACTATTTTGTTTGGCATTGAGTGTTATTTCAGCAGATATTGTATATAAAAATGGATTTTTTATTTTAGGCTTAGTTTTGATGATTTTGGCAAACGGGCTTGTAAAATCAAACATAAGTGCGATTGTTGGAATGCTTTATGGCGAAGATAAACAAAAACGTGACGCAGGATTTACATTATTTTATATGGGGATAAATTTAGGTGCCTTCTTTTCGCCTTTAATTTGTGGAACTTTGGCTACAATTTATGGCTTTGAATACGGTTTTATGACTGCAGGATTTGGCGTTTTAATCGGATTTTTAATCTACAAAATTGGTGAAAAGCCTTTGTTAAAGGATTGTGGCTTAAATCCATATACTAAAGTTGCGAGTGAAAAACATATTGAAGATAGAGAATTAAGGCTACGAGAAAAAAGAAAACTTTGGGCATTGTACATTTTAATGGCATTTTCTGTTGTGTTCTGGTTGTGCTACGAACAAGCTGGTTGCTCTATGGCTTTGTTTGCAGAAAATGAAACAAATAGGGTGATTACTTTGTTTGGAAAAAATATTTTAATGCCTTCGCAATATTTTCAATCCCTAAATCCATTGTTTATTGTGACATTTGCGCCATTAATGTCGATTTTATGGGGTGTTTTAAGCTCAAGAAAAAAAGAGCCGACTTCTGTTCAAAAATTTGCGATAGGTCTTGGCTTAATTTCTGTCGCTTATTTGATAATGGCATTTGCGGGACATTATTCAGTAAATAATTTAGTATCTCCAATGTGTCTTGTTTGTGCGTTTTTTGTGGCAACTATTGCTGAACTTTGCATTTCGCCAATTGGTTTATCTTTGGTAACAAAATTAGCACCATTAAAATTCGCGTCTTTGATTATGGGATGTTGGTTTTTATCAAGTTTTATTGGTAATTTAGGCGCAGGTGTTTTTGCTGGATTTTACGAAAAAATGTCGCATTCTGTATTTTTCTTAATCCTTTCAATATGTTCAGCTATTGTTTGCGTGGTCTTGGTTTTGCTAATTCCATTATTGAAAAAATATATGGGAAAATCATAATTCAACTATCAATATGATAAAATTTTTTTCAAGCGTGATAAGATAATGGTATGTTAACATGCGAAATAGTAGATAGTGATTTAAAATCGGTCGGTTTAGAACTGATGTTTATGACGCCTGAAAAGTGCTCTCACGAAGACGGCGTTACTGCTGTTGAGTTGGCAAAAATGGTTAATTTGCCTGTTGATGTTGTTAAGAAAAAATTAGTTATTTTAAAAGATAAAGAAATTGTACAAGTTAAGGGGATTAGTCCTAAATACTGGAAGTTTGATGATTATAATTTTCAAAGAATGGACGAAGAAGACGAAGTTTATAAAATGCTTTGCAACTTTGACGATGTCGATTTTGATAAGTATTTTCAGTATTAATTGTAATGCAATAATCTATATTGTATAATTCTTTTATGATTAATTACGTGAAAGAACATAAAACTGAAACGATACTCGTTTTTTGTGTTACGATTTTTGCGCTTGTATTACGAATTATCGCATTGCAAAATTTTGGAGATTTGTGGGTAGATGAACTGTATAGCAAGTATTTCGCAAGTCAGGGGAATGCCTTAGATATTACAAAAGCGTTGTTTAAAGAGGATTTTCATGTGCCTTTTTACTTTGTTCTTTTACATTATTGGGGCAAACTTTTTGGTTCAGCTGATAATGTTTTGCGCTTAATGGGGCTTTTAATAACCACTTTGACTATTCCTGTGAGTTATTATGTCGTAAAAGATTTATTTGATGATTTTTCATGTTGCATGGTTGCAGGATTTTTGGCAATAAGTGAATTTAATATTCATTACTCAGTAGAATTGAGGTTTTACGGTATTTCAATTCTATTTGCGCTACTATCAACTTACTTTTTTGTAAAACTATCTCAAAATTTTAATAGAAAATACATAATTGCATATTCAGCATTTACGCTATTACTTTTATATACGTACAATTTCTCGTTTATGTACGTTTTTTGCCAATTTTTGGTTGGTTTAATCTATTTTATAAAATCAAAAAAAGACGTCGCAAAATTTATTGGAATGTATGCAATAATTGGCATTTTATATTTGCCAGTTGTCGTAATGATTTTGCATAACATTTTGACTTACAATACTTCGATTTTAAAGTTTACGCGTGATATTTTTGCGTTTGATATATCGTGTCTATTTACAATTGTTATGACAATATATACAAACTGTTTTGAACAATTTATGACAAACGAAATTGTTAGAAATTACCAATATATTGCAAATTTACTTACTCTAAAAGGCTTTTTATTTTGCCTTTGCCCTATTGTAATCGGTATTTATGGTTTCATTTCTGCATTAAAAATAAAACAAGAAAAAGTTTACTTGTTTGTTACTCCAGCAATTTTATTATTGCTTATTCAAATAGTTTTAGTGTTTAATCATACGTTAGCACTTGCTTTAAGATATACAATCATTTCAACGACTTTGATTTTAATTATATCGATTGTAGGTTTGATTTCACAAATAAAACCACAAAATAAAAAGAACGAGATTTTTATAAGCTTATGTTCAGTTTGGTTTATTCTGAACTTGTTATTTTTATTTAGCGCTGGCAAGTATTCAGTAATGAATAGAAGTATAATTTATTCAGAAAATTTGACTAAAACCGTTGAATTGCTTGAAATAAAACCAGATGATTTTGTTTTTATTCCTCGTTTTAATAAACTAATAAGTTTTTATATCCCACAAGGTCAACATTTAGATATAGATACTTATGATGCATTGTTTTTGGGCAACCGTCCCCAAGATATTGAATTTATTTTTGGTAAAGATTTGAGTGCTAAATTAAACCGTAAAATGGCTAAAACCTACTTGTATAAATATATTGTTAATGACAAGCCTTTAGTTTATTTACACGAAAATCTAAAAAATAACTATTTTTCAAAAATGCACAAAGGACAACGTTTTATTATAATTACCGATGAAACTACAGAAAAATTAAGGAAAAATCAAAATTGGTTCAAACAAGATATAAATGTTTACGCTCGAAGTGCTATTTATGAC
>CAVCIX010000121.1:0-3401 GCA_963602505.1 Anaerovoracaceae bacterium
GTCTTATAGACTTAATTCTTATAGTCTTTAATTATAAAAATGAACCAATTAAAATGTAAACTATTGTAAAAATTTTAAGTTTTATTGCTATTTGAATAGCAAATAAAATTTTTACGCAATTTCATGCTATAGTAAGATTACAGGGAAATTTTATTTAAAAGTTTAATTAGAAAAAGAAGGAATAAAAGTAAAATGTCAGACATGAATGTTCAAAATTTAACAAAAATCAATGCACCTAAATTAGAACCAGCAAAAGCAAAGAAAACAACAAAATTACCTGAACAAGCTCCAGATAGTTTCAAAAAATCTGATTTTAACGTAAATAGTGCAATGGATACTTTAAAAGGTATCAAGTATCAAAAAGGTAAAGTTAGCGTTCCTAAATTTGGTGTGAAAGATTTGGCTAATTTAAAGAAAATTTTGACATCATCTCCTGAAAAATGGAATTCTGTTCAAACATTAGCTACAACTCCACACGTACAAGGTAAAACAGTTACTCAATTAGCTGCTAAAAAAACTGATGTTTTGAACTCAATGGTTGCTTATGCAAAAGAACCAAGCGCAGTAAAAACTGGCAAAGGTAAATATACTCACAAAGATTTGATGTTAATGGCTGACAATTGCGATGCTAAACAATTAGACGCAGCAAAACCATTAATCAAAACTCAATTATCAGGTGAAAATGTTGCAATTATGGCTTTAACTCCAGCTTTAGAAGGTAAAATGGACAAAGCTGCTTCTAAAGTTATGGATATGGAAAAAGCTATGGGCAAAAACTTAGCTGAAATCGTATTCGACGGTGATGTTTATGATAAATCATCATTCTTGATTAAAGCTGCAACAAAAGATAATCAATTGAACACTGAAATGTTAGATAAAGACTTAAATCGTCAAGCAATTGAAAATATGTCTTTATATCAATCAGGCGATCAAATTTATCAAATCAAAAAAGTAAACGATTTAAGAAACAATACAACTTCAAAAGTTAGATTAACAGTAGATGACCAAGGTTATCCAACTGCAACTCACGAAGTTAGAGTTATTAAAGATAAAGCAGGAAAAGTTGTTAGAAAAGAATACACTGCTCCATCAGAAGTAAATGGTATCTTCGATATCGTTCACGTTGATGCAAAAGGCAACAAAACTCAAGTAAGTGAAGGTCACATTGATAAGAAAACTGGTATCACAACAGTTAAAAAAGATATGACTTCATTAAACGGTACAAGAACAGTTTATTCTTACGAAGATGACCCTCAAGGTAACAGAATTGTAGATTACAAAATTACTGATAAAAAAGGTAATGTATTATTAGACAAATCTTCTACATTCGAAGTTATTGATGACAACCACTTTATTTCAACAAGAAATAAAGAAAAATATGAAATTACAGTTGATAAACACGACATCAACGTAAAAGATATGAATAATCCAAAACGTCAAGCAAGAATTTCAATTGATAACCAAATCAAAGGCGACAAAGCTAAAATTTTGAAATCATTGAAAGCAATGCCTGGTGAAGAATTATTCAAAGTTGCTCAAACAACTAAAAAATTAGTTGGTAACAAAGATGTTCTTGAATCATATTATGACCCATCAAACAAAGAAATCCACTCAGGTGAAAACTTATTCGTAATCTTACACGAATTAGGTCACGCAAGAGATTACAGAGATGTAGATGGTTCAAGTGATGAAGCTTATGCTGATACAGTAGATATGGCTATTCAAGAAGATCCAGAAATCCAAAAAGTTTACGACAAAGAAAGAAAAGCTTTCAATAAAGCGTTCCCTGATACTCAACGTGACCACATCGACTACTTCATCAACAAGGTTACTCACTACGGCGGTGAATTAGGTGGTTTAGGTGAAACAATTGCTGAATCAAACGCATTGTTAACAACTCCTAAAACTCACGAATTATTAGGAATTCGTTCTCAATACTTGCAACACTACTTCCCAGAAACAATTGCAAAATTGAACGAAAAATTAAGTCAAGAATTAGCTTAATTTCATAAATAATTTAGAAAAAGACAATTGCCAAATTCGGTAATTGTCTTTTTTTTATGTGTTATTTATTTTTTTAGTAATAATATAAAAAAGGAGGGAAAAATTTATGGAAAACTTTGAAAACGAACACAAATATGTAAAATGCAAAGAAGGATGTTTAAAATATTTTGTTATATTTATTGCAACAATTATAGGTGCGTTTTTGGCGTTTTATGTTGTAACAGATTACACGATAAAAACAATGCTTAGCCCTGAATATCAAATGCGTAAGGCAGAAAAATTAATGAAAAAAATGGATAGACAAATCGCAAGAGAAATTAACCGAGATGTTATGGTGGTTGGCAAAACTATGTCAAATCCAGTTAATATAACAGAGGACAAGGACGGATATTTGGTAGAAATTTCTTTGAAGGATTTTTCAAATAATCCAGAACAAATTAATGTAACTGTCGATGAAAACAATGTTTTAAAAATTGAAGGCAAAAACGAGATTAAAAAAGGCGATAAGGAAAAAATGATTAGTATGCTTCAAACATATAAATTAAATAAAAAGGTAAATTCCGACAAAATGACAAAACAAGAAGAAAAAGGAATTTACGTAATTAAGTTGCCATTTGAAGCAGAATAAAAGTTCACAAAACTTCACAAACATGCTATAACCATGTCAATTCTTGGTTGTAGCATGTTTTTATATATGTGTGTAGTAGATTATAAACTTTTTGTGTGAAAGGAAATATAAAAATGACATCGTTTGCACCTCAACAATTGCCAAGACCAACATTTGGAACATGCGATGGTGGTGGAATTGTTGCAAGACCAAAACCTCCAAAATACGCTTGTGATGGGGGTGGTTTGACTGCGACTGCAGGAATTCCAAAAGGCGCAATGACTTTTACAGGTGATGTTGTTGAAACATCAGGAGAAAAAACTGGAAAAGTTGGTACAAAAGGAATTTTGACAACTGCGGTATTGTTAATCGGCGGTGCATTGTTGGGCTATGGTCATAGAGAACACATTTCAAAAGGCTTAGGTTCAATGAAGGATGCGGTAAACAAATTTTTCGCAACAGGTAAACCAGCAGAATATTTAGAATCTGCAAAAGGATTGTTGGCGAAAGCAAAAGATTTAGTTTTTGCAAAAAAAGCATAAAATGAAATAGGTAAGGAAAAGGAAAATAAAGGTAATTAGGCGACAAAATTTGTCGCCTTTTATTTTAGTTGCACGATAGGAAGTTTTTGTGATAGAATAGAGGAGTAAACTGAATATTACACAAGGGTGTGTGGCACTCTGCCGAGATTAAATTGACTAAATGTCAATTTAATTGAGAGGAAGGTAGCGCAGGAGCTACCACAACCACAAAAAATTGAATATTGCACATGGGTGTGTGGCACTCTGCC
>CAVCIX010000122.1:0-3358 GCA_963602505.1 Anaerovoracaceae bacterium
AATCAAGGAACCTAACAAAATACTTTTTATTTTTCAAAAGTTTTAATCAATTTTTCAATTTCAATTTTAAATTGAGGTAATTTATCCTGAATTGTTTTCCACAATATTTCATAATCAATCCCGAAATAATCGTGAATTAACTTATCTCTCATCCCTGCTACTTGTTTAAACGGTATATTTGGATATTGTTTTCTAAAATCTTCACTTAAATTTTTTACCGCTTCACCAATTATTTCAAAATTTCGTTCAACAGCATCTTTTGTAATTTCACTATTCACAAATTCATCATAAGATATACCATTTGTGTATTTTAAAATCTTACTTAGTGAATTTTCTATATCTTTTAGAAAAAATATTGGTTCTTTTTGTTTCATAACGCAAGAGCTTCCTTTAAAATAGCATCTTTAACAAAAGACTTTAATCCATTAACTGTACCTAAGTCTATTTTTTTATTAAAAATTTTAGTTAAATATTCTTGTAAATCAATAAATTCAAACATATCAACAGGTTTTGAAAAATTCACTAATAAATCAATATCACTTTCTGCAGTTTGAAGATTTTTAGCATAAGAACCAAACAATAAAAAGTTATTCACACTATATTTTTCTGCGAAATAATTTTTATTTGTGTTTAAAATATCTTTTATTTCTTCTATTGAGTAAATTTTATCCATAGAAGCATTATAACATATAACTCTACAAAAATAAACCTTGAATTGGAGTATTGTTTGTACTACCATTTTCGTATGGCTAAGATAATTACAGTACAAAAGGGAACAAAAGATATTCTCCCTACAGAAATGGATAATTGGCATTTTATTGAAGATGCCGCAAATAAAGTTTTTTCAAATGCAGGATACAAAGAAATTCGCACTCCTATATTTGAAGCGACAGAGCTTTTTGCTCGTGGTGTTGGCGATACAACTGATATCGTAAACAAGGAAATGTACACCTTTGAAAAATCAGAACGTTCTTTAACACTTCGACCTGAAAACACTGCAGGCGTTGTTCGTTCTTACATCGAAAACGGTATGCACAGACTTCCAGCACCAGTAAAACTTTGGTACAAAGGACCAATGTTCAGATATGAACGTCCACAAGCTGGTCGTCAAAGACAATTCCACCAAGTTGGCATGGAAATGTTCGGAATTGCACAACCAACTGCAGACGCAGAAGCTATTTCTTTAGCTGTAAATTACTTGAACGAAATCGGCTTAAACGACTTAGACGTAGAAATCAACTCTCTTGGTTGCCCTACTTGTCGTGAAGAATACAAAACAAAGCTAAAAGCCGTTTTAAAACCATATTTGCAAGACCTTTGCCCTGATTGCCAAAAACGTTATGAAAAAAATCCATTGCGTTTATTGGACTGCAAAGTCGAAGAATGCAAAGCGATTTATGAAAAACCAGAAGTGAAAGAAGTTATCACCTCTGATTTTGTATGCCCAGAATGTCACGAACATTTTGAAGCAGTAAAAAAATATTTAGATGTATTAGGAATTAAATATTCTGTAAACAAGCTTTTAGTAAGAGGTTTGGACTATTACAACAGAACAGTTTTTGAAATCAAATCAAACAACTTAGGTTCACAAAACGCAGTTTGTGGTGGTGGTCGCTATGACAGTTTAGTTAGGAATTTAGGCGGAGAAGACACTCCAGCCGTTGGTTTTGCAATGGGTATGGAAAGATTAATCTCACTTATTCCTGCAAAAGAACCTCAAAAACTTGATGCCTACGTTGTTTCAACAAATACAGAAGAAGCTATCAAACTTGTTGATGATTTAAGAAAATTAGGCATAAAAGTTGATTTTGATATGACAAATAAAAAATTCACAAAACAACTTGAAAAAGCCTCAAAACTTGCAAATTACGCGCTAATTTTAGGCGAAGACGAAATCAACAATGGCACAGTTTCAGTTAAAAACTTGAACAACTCAGAACAAATTTCTGCGAAACGCGAAGAATTAAGGAGCCTTTTGAAAAATGTCTAATAAAATAGACGACATTATTGTTGAATTAATTAAAGACCTTAAAGTTGAGTACGGTTCTGATTTTAGCGGAATTTATCTTTTTGGCTTGTTTTTAGACGGAAAAATGCACCCTGATGAAGACATTGAACTTGTTGCGATTTTTAATAAAGAGCAATCAAAGGAACAACGTGAAAAAATTTGGCGCATAATTGGCAAAATCGAAGAAGATTTTGACGTGTTTATCGACTTGCACCCTCACACAGTCCAATCCTTGAAGAAAGAGGAAGAACTGTTTGAAGAAGTTTCGCAAGACGGTATTTTCTTTAATGCAGAGTTGTTTTAAGTTATAACTAACTATAAGACTATAAGGCTATATGGCATTGAGTCCGATTAACAGTTGAATCGCTGAAAGGCTTAATGGGTGAATGGGTGAATGGTTAACCTTTAAGCCGTTCAACCCTTCAACTCTTCAACGATAGTCAACTCACCACTCACTACTCACTATTCACTATTTACATGACGTCTTCGTATCCCAATCTAATTCTTCAGGGCATTTTAAGTAATCTAAATTACCATTTTGCAATACCCAATATGTAAAATTTGAAGATGATGTTACGTCTAAACCTTCATTATCTTCATAAACCATACTTTTCAACTGACCATCAACGATAAACGCATCAAAAATGTCGTTTCCAGCTTGGTTTTTACCTTTATTAGGTCCATCTATATCAATTCTTATCTTTATATCGGAATAACCACTATCATCAATTTGAAAAGCTAATGATGTCCCATCTGCCAATGTAACCATATAACTATTACCAATTAATTCTTCTAAATAGTTATGGTAATTAGCAGTTCCATCTGGCAACAATAAGTTTTGATTTGAGAAACACCCTTCACCAAGTTCACAGTTTTTTGAAACCTTCATAAACTCTGTCATTCTTTCGCCAAAACGTTTAGCTTGAGCTTTATAATCATCACCATCGTTTTTGAACCATTCTTCAATTGGACCATAAACCGCGGTAGCACGACCAAAAGCGTCCTCTAGATTTGCATAAATCTTTTTAACCTTTGCGACTTTTTCTCTATCGCCTGTTGATTGGTTCAAGTTCGGAATAGTCAACGCTGCAACCACACCAATAATGCCCATTACAACCAATGTTTCGGCTAACGTGAAGGCAACGGCTTTCTTCAAATATGTCATGCTGAAGCGTTTAACAAACAAAGATTTAATAAAATCGACTATGTTCAGCATCTTGTTTCTTACAAGGCTTGTAGGAGATTCCGAAACAAGTTCGGAATGACATAATACATTTACGCAACAGTGGAAAGTGGCATTACTACTAGGTTTTACCCCCCCCCGCAAAGCTGAGTTCGTTTATTTACAAT
>CAVCIX010000123.1:0-3316 GCA_963602505.1 Anaerovoracaceae bacterium
AAAATTCATATTTACAACAAACTGCAACTCCTGCAAAAAATAAACTTACAAACAGAAATATGTTTGATTTTTTTCCAATATAATAAATTAAAAATAATAAAGATAATAAAAATCCAAGCAAACCGTACGTCATAGCAAAAGCATACGGAAATATATAATTAAATACATGAACAGAAATTAAACCAATTGCAATGGTTAAAAGTCCTAAATAGCCTGCCAAACGGTCGTTCAAAAACTTTTTAGTGATTAAAAATAAAGTGGTTATAATCCCTAAAGCGCATGCAGAGCCAGCAAAGCAAAGTGTAGAAAGATTATTACCAAAAATTTTGTACAAAAATGCGTTAAATAAATAGGCAAATGGCCCATAAATGTTAAACAAATCCTTATACAAAACTTTTCCATTAAGAATTTCTTGCGGATAATAAGCTTCTCGACCGCAATCAATTATTAACCCTATATTATGGTGAAAAGTCGCACAAATAACGGCTATTGCCGATAATAATAAAGCGAAAAAATATTTATTTTTACTAAAAAATTTAATCATTATGTAATATAATTTAACAAATTTTTTTTGACAGGGCAATTTTTTCATAAAAAAATACTTAATTAAAGAGTAAGGTATAGGACAAAGGTTAGGTTAAGCGAAATGGCATTGCCACATTCAATGGATTATTTAATGAATAATGGTGTTCTTGATTTTGATGCCGCTGCTTATTTGAACAACCCAATGGCCACTGGTGTGAACTATGGTCCTAATTTGTTGGGTGGCGTTCAAATGCAAGCTCAACCTAAAAATGATAGCTTTGCTAATAAAGCAAAAGCTAAATTGAGTGATACTAATTTCCTTAAAAAAGCAGCAACTGCGGTAATTTCAGCAGTTTTAATTGGTACTGCTTTAGTTAAAGGTAAAAAATGTTGGAATAACATCAAAACATCTGATACTGCTAAATCTGTAGGCAACTTCGTTACTTCAGCTAAAGATGGTATTTCAAATTTTATTTCAAAGTTTAAAAAATAAAACCAAACCAAAATAACCAAAACCAAAAACCAAAACCAAAAAGAGAAGCTTAAAAACAGACCATGTTCTTCATGGTCTTTTTTATTGCAAAAAAAGAGGGTTAAAAAGCCCTCTTTTTTGGTTATTCACCTGCTAATTTTTCTCTGATTTCGGCTTCAATACTTGCCATAACTTCAGGATTATTAGCTAAATATTCTTTGGCTTTTTCTCTGCCTTGACCTAATTTTTCTTCTTTATAACTAAACCAAGAGCCTGATTTATCAACAATATTCATTTTAACGCCAACATCAAGAATATTACCGAATTTGCAAATACCTTTTCCGAAAATAATATCAAATTCAGCAGTTCTAAATGGAGGTGCAACCTTGTTTTTCAAAACTTTAACTTTTACGTGGTTACCCAAATCGCCATTTTCGCCTTTGATTGTTTCTGTTCTTCTGATTTCCATACGAACTGAAGAATAGTATTTCAAAGCATTACCACCAGTTGTTGTTTCAGGATTACCTAAAACAAAACCGATTTTCATACGTAATTGGTTGATGAAAATAACTGTTGTATTTGTTTTTCCGATGATACCAGTTAATTTTCTAAGCGCTTTACTCATCAAACGAGCTTGTAAACCCATTTGTTGATCCTCCATAGAGCCGTCAATTTCGGCTTTTGGAACCAATGCTGCAACTGAGTCAACAACGATGATATCAACTGCGCCAGAGCGAACCAATTCTTCTGTAATATCAAGAGCTTGTTCACCTGTATCTGGTTGGGAAATAAGCAAGTCTTCAATTTTTACACCGATATTTCTTGCATATTCTGGGTCAAGAGCGTGTTCTGCATCAACGAAAGCTGCAATTCCGCCTTTTTTTTGGCATTCAGCAACAATATGTTGTGCCAAAGTTGTTTTACCAGAAGATTCTGGACCATAAATTTCAATAATTCTTCCTCTTGGAACACCGCCTATTCCAAGCGCAATATCCAAATCTAAAGAACCTGTCGGAATAGCTTCAACACTAACTGATGGCTTATCACCAAGTTTCATGATTGAACCTTTACCAAAGTCTTTTTCAATCTTTTCAATAGCAAGTTTTAATGCTTTTTCTCTATCTGATGATACTTCTTTTGTTTCTGTTTTTTCTTTAACTGCCATTATAAAAACCCTTATATTGTATAATCTTTTACTTCGTATTTTTTATAAAAACCAAATCCGATTTTTTCGAACTTTTCTAATTCCATTTTCATGTGAACATTTTCGCGATTTAGTTCTATAATTTTATTTTTTAATTTTTCGTTTTCTGTCTGATACTTGATTAATTCAGCAGCCATGCCTTCTACGCCCTGCATTTTTTCTTCAAGTTTTTTATCAAGAGTATTCAAAATATTATTAGAAATCTTTTCCTCCATTTGATTAAATGAAGCCATAATCTTATCTACAACTTGATTTGGGGAAATTCTAACCAAATTGTTTTTCATTTGTTTAACTTGTTGAAGACGTTTTACGTCGTTATAAGAAAAATAAGTTAAACCTCTGTTATTTCTGCGTGGCACAATTGACGCACGTTTACAAAGACTAATAATTTCCTCATTATCGGCACTTAAAATTTCTCTTACTTCACTTGGTGAAAGTGTAATATCACTTAAGCTTTGTGTTGCCATATTTCCCCTACCCTTAGTATTATTGTATTTTAATTGGATAAAAAAAACAAATATTTAAGTATTTTCTTTTAATTTATATTAAGCACAAAAAAACCGATTTTTTAAAATCGGTTTAAAAAAGCTATATAAACAAAAATCGTTCCAAAAATTATTTAACGATTTTTGAAACGAAGTTTGTAATTTCAAATAATGAGTCTTTTACGAAATCTTTTGCTAAATCAGCAACTGGTCTGTTTTCGATGTAGTCGAATGCGAAGTAGATAGGGTCTTGAGCATTGTTAAATCTCATTCTTCTATCTTTTTTGTTTAAATATTCAAATTCATTTTTGTGTGCTTCGATTAAAGAACCGAATTGAGTAGTTTGCATTTATCCTCTCGCTTACTGTACTTACATGTATATAAAGTTTTTTTTGAAGGCGTTATTTCAACATGTCTAAATTTTGTTACATTTGTTAATATTTAGTCTGAAAGTATTATTTACACTGAATTTTTATCTTCATATCTAATTATAAAGTTTAATTTATATTATACTTTGGTATAGTTTTTTAAAAAATAATTAAATTTTTAAAAAATAATGCCGATATACATGACAGAACACAAGAAAAGGATATTTTAAATGGAAGAAAAAAAATTAGAAGAAACTAACAC
>CAVCIX010000124.1:0-3154 GCA_963602505.1 Anaerovoracaceae bacterium
ATCCTCACCTTTTAAAAATATTCGAAAATCTTTGACCATAACACTTTTATGATAACACAATTATTTTAATTAAAAATTTGTACCGATTTTTCTTAGGTTTTTAAGCTTATTTTGAATTTATTTAAAATTTATTAATAAATAATTTTATTTTTGCAGAAGTAAAAATTTAGCTGAAGAATGACGGTTAATAATCTATTCTTTCGATTTTAAAAATAACAGGTCTTGTTCCGTCAGAACAACAAGTTATCATTGTGTTTTTCATCCAACCCTTCATTATTGAACCGCCTTGCAAACCTGTGTAAATATACCTAGAAATTGCGTCCCAAGCCTCTGAACAATGTGGCATTTTAGGTCCACCTGCAATAGTATTTTTGTCGAAATCCGTTTTTACAAGAGTGTTTAAGCCCATGTGCCAAAAATCATCTTTGCCGTCTTCTCGTTCAAATATAAATTCATCACCGACATTATAACAAGGACACATTCCTGAATTTGGGTCTGCGCAGTATTCTTGTTGCAATTCTGGATATAATTTTTTATCCATTACAGTTACTTTTACTTTGTGTTTCATAATTTTGTTTAATTTCTTAAAGTCTTAAATCGTGAGTAACTTGGACAACTGCTGGCTAAAATTTATTTATTATAATTTTCTAATTTATCATTGATATAAGCAATTGTGCGTGGGAAGAATTGTTGCAAGTATTGATTTCTCTTTGCTAAACTTATTTCTTGTGTATAACTGTCGCGTAAAGCGTTGGTTTCTGCAACGACTTCGGCTAAATTTCCTTGTTTGCCTTTTAAAAAGTATCCGATGTGGTTTCTTTGTGCATCAGGATAAGCATTATTAAATGCTTTCTTTTCTTTGTTGAATATTTTTTGTAAATCTTTGTCGTTACTGATTGAGGCTATATGTTGCATTGCAGAATTTCTAAAATCAATTGCATGACCTGTTTCATGAAGAATAGTGAAAGCGTCATTTATAGTCTTAATCCTTTTTGATACTGGCGAATACGCACTTTGAAAACTATCACTACATTCAACAATTGTTCTTACGGTATTATGTATTGCCATTAATTGGTCGGCAGGTAATTGTTGCAATAAACCTACCATTTCTGGTTTATCACCTTCTATTACAAGCCCATTATCTAACAGGAATTAAAACTATAAGATTTCAGGATTTAAGACATCCTTAAGCAAATTTTTTAATGTTGTCAAAAGGTTTGATTTTTAAAGATATACAAAAATGAGGCATTTTTCATTTGATGTAATCCAGAATATCTATTTCATCTTTTGTCATAAGTTTATGAAAAAAGAAAATATGTTATTTATGAGTTATTTTAATATTTTGGCTGTTAATAGTATTTTTTATTTGTTCGATTCTGTACGGGATTACATATACGTATTCAATTATGATTTGTGTAAAATTAATCATTTCTTTTGCAACAAACCAATCATTCTCAAAATTCTCCCCATGTGCGGCTTCATTTCCTAAAATTCTTAAAATATCAGATGCTTCATTTATTATCGCTGGAAATGTCCCATTTTGTGTTAAATTTAAAATTTTATCTTTTAATGTTTCCCCTTTAGCCTTTTTATCTTTACATATAATTTCTAAAGTTCTTCTTAGTGCAATTAAGCATACAACATCATCTACATGTTGAGCTTTTATAGCAGAAAGAAAAGCCTTATTTACTTTTTGAGGTACATTAGTGTTTTGGTATGTTATTATTGGATATAATGTATCAAAAATTTCTTCATATTCAATACCATCCTCTGTATATTGTGCGGTATCTTCTCCAGAATATATTTTTGCAAATAAAATTTTCTTACAGGCACAACATTTTAATATTATCCAATCTTCGCTACAACAAAAATCTTCATCAAATCGTTCATTATATCGGGCCACAATGTCCAGTTTTGTCTTATTCCCACAATGCCTACATTCTTCAATTATATAACCAACACCTTTTTCCATAAAACTCCTCTTTGGAACACTTTAAATTTTTATCAATAATAAAAGAGTATAATTCAAACAACTAAATGGACACATAATGGACACATTGATTTGATTATACTCTTGAAAATGGTTGCGGGGGCTGGATTTGAACCAACGACCTTCGGGTTATGAGCCCGACGAGCTACCAGGCTGCTCCACCCCGCGTCACTCTATACCTCTATTTTACTCCGTAATTTTATTTTTGCAATATTTTTCTTCCTTTTGTTAACTTTTTTCAAATATATCCCCTTAGAGTATTGTATTTACTTCTTTTTTAAGTACCCTAAATATTAAGAAAGGTGGTTCAATGAATATTTTAGTTGCAAATGATGACGGTATTCTTGCCGACGGAATTAAAGCTCTTGTTTCAAAATTATCAGAAAATTACGACATTTATATTATCGCTCCTGACAGAGAACGTTCTGCCGCTGGACACTCTATAACTCTTAATTCTCCATTACGCGTTGACGAAGTCGAGCCAAAATATGGTTCAAAACGCTCTTGGGCAGTTTCAGGTACCCCTGGAGATTGTGTTAAAATCGGCGTAAGTGCTATTCTTGCCGATGAAGAAAAGCCAGATTTAGTAATTTCAGGCATCAATCACGGACCAAATTTAGGACACGATATTATATATTCAGGCACTGTAAGTTGTGCAATTGAAGGTGCCATGATGAATATTCCTAGCATTGCGGTTTCTCTAAATTCTTACAAGCCTCAATTTGAAGACTTTAAGTTTGCCGCAAAATTCGTCGATAGTTTAATTCCAAAACTTCACGATTTTACTTTCCCTGAAAAATCGGTTCTAAACATCAATATCCCTGGGATTCCGCAAGAGGATATTACTGGTGTTGCCGTAACAGAAATGGGCGGAAGAATGTTCACTGACAACTACGAAAAACGTATTGACCCAAGAGGTAACACGTATTACTGGATGGCAGGCAAGCTTTCAACTGAAAAAGAAAGAGAAAATACTGATATTTTTGCGATTAGGCAAAATAAAATTTCAATTACACCACTAACTTTTAATCTTACTCGAAAAGATGTTCTTGAAGATTTGAATAAGGTTCTTTGCAAGGATAATATTTGCAATTGGTTATAATTTTTTATTAAAAAAGGCGGGGCAAGCTTTCAGCTTGCCCCGCCTTCTTTTTATTTTCTTTT
>CAVCIX010000125.1:0-627 GCA_963602505.1 Anaerovoracaceae bacterium
ATACTTGAAATGATTGTGATAGGTATTTCAATATTAGGTATATATGATGCTATAATTTTTCGCACTCAAAAAGATTTAATTTATTGGGTTATTCTTATTGGGCTTTTTGTTATAGCTATTCTTTTTAAATTTTTAGCGCAAAGGTTATGGGTTACTAAAGTTTGTCCGAATTGTTGCGAAAATAGAGCTTTAGTTTCAACAAAAATTCACACAGGTAGTTCAAAATTGATTGATCTTGTAAAAAAAGATGACGGCTATCATAAAATTTATGAAGAAGAATATGAAGTTACAGATGAATGCCAATATGGTTGTGGCTTTAAATATGTTGAATATAAAACTGAAGAAAGAGATGAAAAGGTTTGATTGATGTTTAAAGAAACAAAAGAAAATTGGAAAAATGGTGTTTCTAATGGTTTTGAAATTTTTGTTTGGTCAATTTTATGGATATTTTTAATTGTAATAATTGTAGTAATTTTTTATTAATAAGTATTGATTGATACATGAAAGGACAATGACATGAAAAATTTTAGAAGATGTAGTTTTGTACGATTTTTATTCTGCACAATATTTTTGTATAATTTATTTTTACCTGTAATGGCAGAAAACTATACATACAAAGTTTATGAC
>CAVCIX010000125.1:637-3072 GCA_963602505.1 Anaerovoracaceae bacterium
GTAACAAATCTTATAGTGCAGTTTTAGGAACAATGAGTATTTCTTTAAGTCAATATTTATGGGGATTTTTCACTAAGGATGGCAAACCTCTTTGTGTTGCAAAAGTCTACAATACAAACAATCGAAATGGTTTAATTGGGGGACAATGTACAGAGATAAATGCTTTTATTAATTATTTAAATGGTGAAAATGTAAATTTAGATAAATATACTTTTGGTTGGAGAGAATTGACTGAAAATTCTTTTTATGAAGAAATGAATTTAACTAAAAAAGAAAGAATGTCACAAGGTAAATATGAATTTAATGAATAATAAATATTTGATTATAGTTTTAATATTTTTGTTAGCTTTTATTCCAATAACAAGTAGGGCTGAGATTATTGAAAATATAACCGAAAACATTGGAAATGATAAAATAATCTATCCAATTCGAGAACAAACTTTGATTATTTTGTTACAACCGATATTGGATAATTCGAATGATTATACAATGACATTGTGTAGTCATAGAAAGATTTGTGTCCAAACTTCAATGCAAAATGATGAAATTAGGTATATCGGTCCATTTTTAGAGGATGCTATATCATATATCCTTAATGAGTTAAAAAATGAAACAAATTCTCTTAATACTTGGAATAAAAGACAAGATCTTTTTCGCAATGTATATGCTAAATACATGAATACATATGATAAAAAATTTGGAACATTAAATTCAATTAATATTAACTCAAAATAATGATTGTAGTTTGACATAAAAGAAAGAAGGAGTTTTTGGGGCTGAAATACTTCAAGAGGGTTTTTATCCGTATCTTGGTTATTAATTTTCCATAAAAAAAAGCCACCTAATCGGCGGCTACTAGACTTGGGGAGGAGGTAAGTAAACCTTTCGGTTTTCTTATGGTTTTTATATCGCACGTCAAAAAAATATCTTTAGAGCTTTTTCTAATTTATCCTCCATTTGGTTTATGCTAAAATTTTTGTATGGATAAAATAGTTAGCAAAATCACATCAGGTTTGAAGGGTGAAATCGTTATCCCTTCTGACAAATCAATCTCTCATAGGGCAATTATGTTTGCCTCTCTTGCAAACGGAAGAACTAAAATTTCAAACTTCTCAAAAGGTGCAGATTGTCACTCAACATTGAAGGTTTTCTCTCAACTGGGTATTGAGCATGAATTCTTATCAGAACAAGAATTGGTGCTTATTTCTGACGGAAAACTAAAAGCGCCGATAAAAGATTTAAACTGCGGAAATTCAGGCACAACAATGCGCTTGGTTTCAGGAATTTTAGCAGGACAAAATTTTAATTCTGTTTTATTTGGCGATGAAAGTTTGTCAAAAAGACCGATGAAACGTGTTATTGAGCCTCTATCTCTAATGGGGGCTAAAATTGACTCAAATGAATTTAAAGCTCCGTTAAAAATATACGGACAAAATTTGCATGGAATTGAATATAATTCAAAATTAGCGTCAGCGCAGGTTAAATCTTGTATTCTGCTTGCAGGAATGCATGCCAACGGTGAAACTATTTATACAGAACCTTATGTTTCGCGCGATCATACAGAGCGCATGCTTAAATATTTGGGCGCAGATATCCAATGTGAAGGCGCAAAGACGACTATTAGACGCTCAGAATTGACGGCGCATGATATTTCAATTTGCGGTGATATCTCTTCTGCGACCTTTTTTATCGTTGCAGGGTTAATTGTTCCAAATTCAGACTTTGTAATTAAAAATGTCGGTTTAAACCCTACTCGTACTGGCATTTTAGATGTAGTCGAAATGATGGGTGGACAGGTTGAAATTTTGGACAAAAAAGTGGTTTCAGGCGAAGAAGTTGGCGATTTAAGAGTTAAAACTTCTGATTTGCAAGCATGCGAAATTTCAGGAAGCTTAATCCCAAGACTTATAGATGAAATTCCAGTAATTGCAGTGTTGGCAACTCAAGCAGAAGGTACTACGATTATTAAAGATGCTCAAGACTTGAGAAACAAAGAATCAGACAGAATTTCGGCAGTGGTGAAGGAATTGCGCAAATTTGGTGCTTATATTGATGAAACTCCAGACGGATTTATCATTAATGGTAAAAAAGCTTTAAAAGGTGATTGCGAGCTAGATACATACCATGACCACAGATTAGCAATGAGCATGTATGTTGCAGGTTTAATTGCTCAAAAGCCAGTTAAAATCAACGAATTCCAATGGGTAGATATCTCCTTCCCTGAATTTGAAAGTCTTGTAGATAAACTTATAAAATAACAAAAAAAATGTAAAATATTAATTTTGTTCGATTAACTTAAAAAAAAACTTTAATTACTTTTAACTATAAATTTATATTTAAAGCCCAAAATGGTTATGACTTTTCGTTTATTTTCTTTTGCCCGACGACCATATTTATACTCGTTTGTTATAGAAAAAATATTTTTTATACAAAAC
>CAVCIX010000126.1:0-3070 GCA_963602505.1 Anaerovoracaceae bacterium
AGGGAATATTTTTATAAATATATATATATCAGGTGTAGTGTTAAATTCAAATTGAGATTTTGGCACGAATAATTGGTTTTCGTCAGGTACAACCCTAACATCTACCTTGATGTTTCCAACATTAATATCAGAGATATCCATGTCTTTTAACACTGCTGGAATTGTATATAAGCTTTCGTAATTATCTGCCTTAATATCAATTGAGTGTAGAAATTTGATACCTAATCTTGCGCCTAAAACGTTCGCAAATGCACGCTTTTGACGATTGTCTTCCAAACTTTTTGAAGACAATGATGCGTCGTTAATATCGTCTTTTGTAATTTCTATAACGTTTTTATTATCAAAAATACTCATTTTAACTTCCCTTTATCTATTAAGATTACACGAGATATAAAAATATTCCAAAATTTTTGTAAACATTTGTAACAACTTTTCGGTGAAAAATTTTAAAAAAGGCAATTTTTTTGCGAAAAAAAACTTCATGTAGGTAAGGAAAGAAATTTATAGGTTTATAGGAGGTTTTTTAAATGGTTTCTGGTATCAATGCAAATGTAGGTTTTCAAGGTGGAATTAATACAGCGACAAACGCTCGTCCATATATGGCACAACCATATCAATATGCAGGTGCCCCAACAGCAGATACAGTAGAAATTGCTGGTAAGAAAAAAAGCGGTGCTAAAAAAGGTATTATCGGCGCTATCGTAGGTGTAGCCGTTGCAGCCGCAGCATTGTACGCAGGTGTTAAATCAGGTAAATTAACTGAAGTTGCTAATGCAACAAAATGGACTGATAAATTACAAAACTTAGCTTTCAAAGGCGGAAAAGGCGTTGAAAAAGGCGTTGATTATGTAACAAAAAAAGGTAGTGACGCTATTGAATGGGCAAAAGGTAAATTTGGTAAAAAAGCTACTGAAACAACAGCTAATGCTCAAACTTTAGGGCTTCCATACTACCCAGCAAATAATTAATAAACATTTTAATAGTATAAAAAAGACAAAGCCAAAAGCTTTGTCTTTTTTTTATTTTTATAAATATTAATATTATTTAAAATTTTGGCAATTTTTTTCTAAAAAAATACTTTATATAAGTGGTTATTTTTAATAGTTTATTTTTGGAGGTTTTTATCATGACAAGAATTGTCCCAGATCAACAAATTGGATACAATCCAAGAATGGAAAATGTTGGTTTTAGAGGTGGCAGACCTGAATATCAGGATTATACAAGAAGAAGTGATTATTTAGCTCAAGATACGTTTGATTCACCAAATAAAAAGGTTGATGAAGATGAAGGCGTTATTAAATCAACTTGCAAGGCAATTGGTAATGGCGTAAAATCATTTGTTAATATGACAGTTGATGCGTTTGCAAAGGCTGCAACTGAGGTTGTTGTTGATAAAACTGTCGGAAAAATTGTTCATAAATAACAATTAATAAATAAAACATAAAAGAAGTGGTCGAAAGACCACTTTTTTATTGCAAAAATTCAGCTAAAATGACCGTGCTTAATAAAAATCCTTGGTCAGTTAACGCGTAGCCGTCAGGGGTCTTTTCAATATGATTAGACTTTAAGTATTTGTCTAAGATACTTTTATATTTTTCGTCAAAATCTATATTATATTTATTATTTATATTATTAACATGTAGCCCTTCTTTTAATCTGAACCCTAAAAATATTTCTTCTTCAAGTTTTTCTTGAGTTGTTTCAGTGTGTCCAAAATCCTTGATTAGAGGGTCTTCCATATATTGGTGAATATTAAAAGAGTTTGCATAACGAACTCCGTTTTCGTAACCATGTGCACTGCAACCAAATCCGTAATATTCCTCATTTCTCCAATAAGTTGTGTTGTGTTTTGACTCGTAGCCTTTTATTGCAAAATTACTTATTTCGTAGTGGTTATAATCGTTTAAGACCTCAATTGCCTTCAAATACATGTCGGCTTGAAGGTCGTCATCTGGTAAATTTTCAGGTTCCTTTTTACCAAATACTGAATTTTCTTCAATTTTTAAACCGTAAAGTGAAATGTGCTTTAAATCTAAATCTTTAATTGTTTTTAGGTCATGCTCAAAATCTTCAAGGGTTTGGTTTGGAAGTCCATATATTAAATCTATTGAAAAATTGTCAAAACCTGCATTTTTTGCATTTTCTATCGCTAAAAGAGCGTCCTTGGCAGTGTGTTTTCTGCCAATTGCTTTTAATATGTCATTATTTAAGCTTTGAACACCAATACTTAAGCGGTTTATGCCAAGTTCTTTTAATGCTGACAAATACTCAATAGAGGCATGCTCAGGATTAAGTTCAAAAGTTATTTCTGCGTCTTCGTTTAATTTAAACTTATTAATAAGCTTTTTTACATGCTCAATTGGCATTATAGAAGGCGTTCCTCCGCCAAAATAAAGCGTGTTAAGTGTATTTCCCTTATAGTTTGTGTCAATGTCTTTTAAAAGCGCAATTAGATAGCCCAATTCAAGCTTTTGGTTAACTGTTGATGTAAACGCGCAGTAAAAGCACTTTGAACTGCAAAAAGGTATGTGGATATAAGCTGAATTAGGATAAGTCATGCTACATCTCTGCTAATTCTTCGTTAATTCTTTTCGCAACTTCGTAAGATGAATTTTTGTCAGATAAAAGTTCACGAACTGATTTTAAGCCTTCTATTTGCTTGTCGCGAACTTCTTCATCATAAATAAGTTTTTCAATATTGTAGGCGATAAAATCAGGTTTTGCTGATTTTTCAATGATTTCAGGCACTATATCTTTATCAGTGATAATGTTTGGCAAAGATACACGCTTAATACATCTTACTAATAAATATATTAAATAGAATAAATAAGGTCCTTTGTATGCAATAATCATCGGAGTGTTGTACAAAGACGCCTCTAAAGCTACAGTGCCAGATGCTAAAATTAACGCGTCTGAAACGCTTAATAGAGCTTGGTTTTCACCTTTGATGATTTTGTAGTCTGAATCTTTAAAATATTTTTTGTAAACCTCGTCTTTTAAATTTGGAGCTTGAGAAAATACAAATTGTAAGTCAGGGTGCATTTTCTTTAGGATATTTGTTGCTTTAACA
>CAVCIX010000127.1:0-3053 GCA_963602505.1 Anaerovoracaceae bacterium
GAGCCGATTATACTAATTTTCTTTTTTTCCATAACACTTAAATTATATATCAAAAATATTTACAAAATATCTTATTTATGTTTTATTTAAAGAGATATGAAAAGAATTTTTACAAATTTATTAATTATACTTGTTATAACGCTAATTGCAGTTGGTTGCGGTAAAAAACAACAACCAATGGACTTGTACGATAGTATTCAACAAAGAGGAAAACTCGTTGTCGGCGTAAGAACTGACATTGAACCGTTTGGTTTCAAAGATAGCGAAGGCAACTATCAAGGTTTTGAAATTGATTTAGCAAGACAAATAGCAAAAGTTTTATTAAAAGACGAAAATGCAATAGAATTTGTTGAAGTTGAACCTTCTACACGAATTTCTACGGTTAATTCAGGTCAAGCCGACATGATTATTGCGACAATGTCTATTAGTTCAAAACGTATGAATATTGTCGATTTTTCAGACCCTTACTACTTTGCAGGGCAAAAAGTTTTGACACACGCAAATAGTAACATCAAATCGCTATCAGATTTAAACGGAAAACGCGTAGGCGTAGGATTTGGTACAACTGCTATTGAAGGCATAAAATCAGTTGCACCTGAAGCTATTATTCAAGGCTACAAAACATACCAAGAAGCTATTTCAGCACTAAAAGCCGACGAAATCGACGCTTTTGCTGATGATGATGCTCTTTTAATTAGCTACATCATAAAAGATAAAGGCTTTAAAATCCTTCCACAAAAATATACTCAAGAACCGTACGCAATTGCGTTTCGCAAGGGTACAGAAAGCGCAAGAACAATTCAAATTGTAAATAACGTCTTGAACGTAATGAAAACAAACGGTACTCTAAATCAGATGAAAGCGCAATGGCAAATTAAATAAATTTTAAGGCGGGCGGTTAAATAAATTTAACCGCCCGCCTTTTTTCCACGTAACAGAGATTAACACTTTATTGTTTTAAAATCTTGTTTAATTTAAAATTATATAAGAGTATGAGGAAAATTTATGATAATTGAAACAAAAAATCTTGTAAAAATATATGGCGATAGAAGCGTTGTAAACGATGTTTCTTTTGAAGTAAACAAGGGCGAAGTTGTTTGTTTACTTGGTCCAAACGGTGCTGGTAAAACCACTACATTTTACATGGTTGTAGGATTGGTTAAACCTAACAGAGGTCAAGTTTTATTAAACGGTGAGGACATTTCGTCTTGGCCAATGAACTTACGTTCAAAAGCTGGTATCGGATATTTGCCACAAGAAGCTTCAATTTTCAGAAAACTTACTGTTGACGAAAATATCAAACTTGTATTAGAGATGAATGACAAGTTGACAGTAGATGAAAAGAAAAGAAAACTTGAAGAATTATTAGATGAATTTGGTGTTACAAAACTACGTAACGAATCAGCGATTTCACTTTCAGGTGGAGAAAGAAGAAGGGTAGAATTAGCTCGCGCACTTGCAGCTAGCCCAGATTTTATCCTACTTGACGAACCATTTACAGGGATTGACCCTATCGCGATTGGTGAGATTAAAGATAACATCAGAAAATTATCTGAAGAAAAAGGCTTAGGTGTTTTAATCACTGACCACAACCCTAAAGCCACTCTTTCAATTACAGATAGAGCATACGTTATTTTTGACGGAAAAATAAAAATTCAAGGTAAGAGTACAGAAGTTGCAGTTGACCCTGTTGCTAAAGAATTCTACCTAGGAAAGGACTTCCAACTATAATGAATTTCCGCTTCAAACCAACTATCTACGACAAATATATTTTCAAACAAGTGCTATTTGCAACAATAGCCGCAATTTTGTTGTTTACGATTGTTTGGATTGCGCCAGAAATGCTTTTGAACACTATAAAAGAAACTCTTGCTGGACAACATACAATTGTTGAAGCGATTTGGATTTTGATTTTAGAATTACCAAAAATTTTAGGAAAAGCTTTTCCAGTGGGTTTATTGCTAGGAACCTTGTTCACATTCGATAAACTTAGCAAGGATTCAGAATTGACTATTTTCCGTGCAATTGGGTTATCTTTTCATAGAATTATCGCGCCAGTAGTCGTTTTGAGCTTAATGGTAACCGCAGTTTGTTTTGTAACTTACGACAAATTAATACCATTTGCAGAAAATAAAATGTTCGTTTATGACAACTATACTCCATCAATCCAATATATGTACACGGAAAAAGATGAAAACGGTCAACCAAAACTTGCAGTTGTCGTATCGAAATTTAAAAATAATGAAATGAATAACGTTATCGTTCTAGATTTTTCAAACAAAATCTATGACGACCTACACGGATTGACTAACATATTTGTTGCAAAAACAGGTAAAACCTTCCAAAATCGTTGGGAATTGTATGATGTTACTGAATATAAAATTTCAAATGACGGGATTTTCGTAAATATAAGCAACAAAAAACAAGTTAACATTCTTAACGGTGAAGCAGCAGCAAACGCTTATATGTTGATGACTTATTCAGTTAAAAGAGAACGTGAAATTACAAACGCAAATTTGTTGAAGTATATCAAACTTCTAAAAAAAGAATCTCTTGATGAAGATTACAATTATATGTTAAACAAATACTTCCAAAGATTCTTCCACCCATTTGTATGCGTTCTTTTAGCGATTATGGGATGTTTATTAGGCTTCAGCAAACCGAGAGAACAAAGATTAGTAGGATTTACAATCGCAATCGGTTGTATCTTCTTATACTACATAACACTGCCATTCTTTGATTTATTGGCAGAAAAAGGAGTTTTGCATCCATTTATTACGGCAATAACTCCACCATTAGCGTTCTTGGGCGCAATTATTGCGTTCTACAAAAGTAAAGATTTATAATTAAGAAAAAGGGATATGTGTTTTATGAAAAAGTATTTAATTTTGATGTTAGTTTTATTAATCGGTAGCGTTACTTTCGCTAAATCTATTGAGGTTAAAGAAAACGAAGGGATTTACCATATTAAATTAAGCGGGAATGCGGTAAAAAAACGTATTGAATTTGTTTCAACAGAAGGCTTGAAAACAAATAAAGACGTTCACGAAATG
>CAVCIX010000128.1:0-3031 GCA_963602505.1 Anaerovoracaceae bacterium
AAGCATTCCAAGAAGCTGAAGCATACAACGGACCATCAATCATCTTCGCTTATGCTCCTTGTATCGCTCACGGTATCGATATGAGTAAAACTCAAACAGAACAAAAACGTGCAGTTGAAGCTGGTTACTTCCCATTATACAGATATAACCCAGCTAACCCTGAACAACCATTCACTTGGGACGCTAAAGACCCAACTGGAGATTATCAAGAATTCATCAAATCTGAAGGTCGTTATAAATCATTAATGAAGACTAACCCAGAACACGCTGAAGCTCTTTATAATCAAGCTGCTCAAGACGCTGCAAAACGTATGGCTGTTTACAAATCAGTCGGCGAATTAATGAAATAATTGATAAATATTTCATAACAAACGGCGCGAAGTTTTTTCAAAACTTCGCGCCGTTTTATTATAAAGACAATAATAAAAATCGGGCGGATTTGATGAAATCAAATCCGCCCGATTTTAAAACAATTTAAAAATTATCTAGAAGGTTTGTAAACTTCTTTACCGCTATTTACGTAAGCTTCAAGAACTTTTTCACCTTCAGCAACCTCGATATCACCTTCAACAGTTATACCACGTTTTGCGAATTCTTCGTGCCAATTTGGTTTAAAGCCTTCGTCAAAACCAGTGATTTCTTCAACGCGTTTAGAAGGAACACCGTAATAAACGTGTTTGATACCTGACCACATAATTGCACCAACACACATAATGCAAGGTTCTGCATTTACGTAAATTGATAAGTTATATGGTGCTAAATCGTAAGTGTTTAAAGCTTTACAAGTTGCTCTTACCGCATTAACTTCTGCGTGGTAAACTGGGCATTTATCTTCAACTACTGAGTTTGCAGCTTCTGCAACGATGTTACCTTTTTCATCATATACACTTGCGAAGAAAGGTCCTTTCCCACTTTCGATAGCTTTTGCGGTTTTTTTATGAACTTCTAAAATTCTTTGTTTATCTAATTCTGTAACTGCCATTTTTAACTCCTTATGCAAGTTCTGCTAATGCTTTTTCAGCTTCTTCGTCATTTGGAGCTTTACCATGCCAGCCAGCTTGGTTTTCCATAAATGAAACACCTTTACCTTTTGTTGTATGAGCAATAATTGCAGTTGGTTTGTCTGAATTATTGTTTTTAGCGTTTGTTAAAGCTTCATAAACTTCTTCCAAGTTATGACCGTCGATTTCAACAACGTTCCAATTGAAAGCTTTCAATTTATCTGCTAATGGTTCTAATGCTTTAACTTTTTCAACATCACCGTCGATTTGTAACATATTTCTGTCGATAATTGCAGTAATGTTGTTCAATTTTAAGTGAGGAGCGTGCATAAATGCTTCCCAACAAGAACCTTCTTGCAATTCGCCGTCGCCAAGATATACGAACACGTGTGCAGGATTTTTGTCTAATTTAAGACCCATTGCCATACCAACACCCATTGATAAACCTTGACCTAAAGAACCTGTTGCAACTTCAACCCCAGGAATGTGTGTATTTGGGTGACCTTGAAGACGAGAACCGAAAATACGGAATGTCATCAATTCTTCTTGAGGGAAGAAACCTTTTTGAGATAATACAGAATAAAGGATTGCAGAAGCATGACCTTTTGATAAAACAAATCTGTCACGTTTTGCAAAATCAGCTGATTTATCCCAAGCTGGATCTACGTTCATGATTTTTTGATAAAGTGTTGTTAAAATTTCAACTGCTGAAAATGCACCACCGATGTGACCAGATTTAGCATGGTTAGCCATTTTGATAACATTACGTCTGTTTTGTTTGCACATTTCTTGCAATTGTTCGATTTCTTTTTGCTCTAGCATTTTATAATACCTCTTTCTTTGTTATTTTTTCTATAATTACATTATACACAAAAATCGGTAAAGTCGGAAATATTCTTTTAAATCTTTCTGGTTGTTTAATTGTTCGATACAACCATTCTAATCCCAATTTTTGCCAAATTTCAGGTGCTCTTTGAACTTCACCTGCCCAAACATCAAAACTTCCGCCAATACCAATCATCAAGGTTGAAGGAAGGATTGATTTTAATTCATATATAAATTCCTCTTGCATAGGTGCACCCAACGCTACTAGTAGCAATTTTGGAGAAGAATTTTTAATTCCGTCAATAACCTCTTGCTTGCAATCTTTAAAATAGCCGTCATGCTTATATACAATGTTCAATTCAGGCATTTCTTGTTTTAAATTTTCGTAAGCTTTTTCAATTACGTGAGGTTTAGCACCAACTAAAGCTACTGGAATGTTATTCTTTTGCGCATTTTCCAATAAAGAATGAGCAAAGCCAATACCAGTAAGTCTTTGAACATTTATGCCTTTTATTTTAAAGCCAATTTTGATACCAATTCCGTCAGGAATAACCAATTCAGCTTCGTCTAAAATCTTTGCAAAATCTTCGTGCTTGTTTGCATATTCCATAATTTCAGGATTAATAGTCACGATATGAGAGCTTTTTGCAGAATCAATCAAACCATTTGCATACTCCAAAGCTTCGGCTTCGTTAAATAAATCTATGTTATACCCTAATAATTTCTTTAATTTTCTTTGCATAGTAACATTATAGCAAAAAACACTTGAAAAAAAACAAGTTTAGTTATATATTTTAACTTAAAAGAAAGGAGATTTTTATTATGAAAAAAACATTAATCGCAGTATGTGCATTAGCATTGGCTTTAACAACAGCAACTGTAGCAACAGCAGCTACAGTAACAAAACAAGTTAAAGGTGGCTCAGTATCAGTTACAACTCAAAAAGGTTCAAAAGCTGATAATGCTTTAAATAAAGCAAACAAAGCTCAAAAAGATTACAACAAAGCTAAATCAGACTACAACAAAGCTAAAACTGCTAACACACCTGAAGCTAGAGCAAAAGCTAAAAAACAAGCAGAAGCAAAAGCAAAAGCTGACGCTAAAGCTAAAGCAAACAAGAAAATTAACAAATACACTGAGAAAAAAGGTGTTAGCGTAAAAATTAAATAGAATTTGATAAAAATTCAATTATCACAAACTTAAAG
>CAVCIX010000129.1:0-2993 GCA_963602505.1 Anaerovoracaceae bacterium
TTTATATAAGGAAGTAAACTTTAACAAAATTGTTTCATTTTCTTAACATGCATGGCAATTTATTTTTTTACAGGATTTAAACCCTGTATAAGGTACTTTATTTATGAATATTCAACAAATTACAAATTACAGTTTAAATCCAGTATTTACAAGTAAGAAGAGTGTTTCAAACTATGCTACAAAACCGATGAAGCAAGATAGTTTTGAGCGTAGTAGTGAAGAATTTAATTTAGACAATTCAATGAAAACACTTGCCGATGTTAGAATGCCTAACGGCAAGAAAAAGTTTCATCAAGGTAATTTAAGCACTTTAGAAGGTTATTTGAAGGAAGAACCTAAAAAGTGGGATTCTATTTATAAATTGGCTAAAAACCCTGATATGAAGGGCGATTTTGTATATTTAATTGCTTCAAAACCTCTTGAACAATTGAATATGCTTACTCAAATTTCTGAAATTAAAGACGAAAAAGGAAATTATAAATACTCAGGCAAAGAAATGATGCAATTTACAGACAAATTAATGCCTGATGAATTACAAAAAGCTTTACCTTTAACAAAAACAAAAATGCCAGTTAAAAATATTGTTTTAACTGCTCAAACAAAAAATATTCCATCTACAGAAAAAATTACAGAAAAAGTTCTTGAAATGGAACAAGTTGCAGGAAAAGACTTGGAAGAAGTTTCATTTACGCGTAACAGATATGTAAAAGACGAGTTTGTTATTTCTGCAAAAATGCAAAATGATAATGAGAAAAAAGTTTTTCTAAACAAAGATTTAAACAGAGAAGCTATTGAAGATACAAAAAGCTATACAACAACAAATGGCAAAAAATACTTTGTAAAAAAATCAACAGATTATAGAAATAACACTACTTCAAAAGTTACATTGCGTGATGATAAAACAGTCGGCAGACCAGTTTTTGAAAACGAAGTTAGAATTGTAAAAGACAAAAATAATAAAGTTAAATATTACGAATACACTTCTCATTCACAAGTGAACGGTGTTTACGATATTGTTAGAAAAACTCCAAAAGGTGATAAAAAAGTTCTTTCATCAGGAAAAATTGACAAAAAGACAGGAATTGTTTCAATTAAAAAAGATATGACTTCACCAGAAGGTGTTAGAACTCAATATTTGTATGAAAACGACCCACAAGGTAATAGAATTGTGGATTACAAGATTACGGATAAAAATGGCAAAGTTCTTTTGAATAAGAGCCAAACTTTTGAAGTTATTAATGAAAATAAATTTATATCATCAAAAGGAAACGACACTTACGAGATTAATGTAACTGAAAATGAAATTTCAGCTCAAAGCTTGCAAGATAAAAATAAAAAAGCAAAATTTACTGCACAAGATAACTTTATCGGCGATAAAAAACAATTAATTTCTACATTAAAACAATTTCCAGGGGAAGAATTAATCAAACTTGGCGAAACAGTAGATTTTTTAGAAAGCATTAATGACCCACTAGACTCTTTCTATAATGGTTCTTGCCGTTCAATTTCAACTGGCGCAGATGAATTTTTATTCTTGCACGAATTAGGTCATGCAAGAGATTATAGAGATGTTGATAGCGATTTGAAAAAATTTGAAGAATCAATGAAAAATTCGCTTACAATGGACAAAGATGTAAACAAAGCATTTGAAGAAGAAAAGAAAGCATTTTTCAAGGCATATCCAGACACTCAACGTGAACACATGGATTACTTTATGAACACACTAAACCACTATGGTGGTGAAACAGGTGGTTTGAGCGAAGCAATTGCCGAAACAAATGCGCTTTTATCAGAAGGCAAATCATACGAACCACTTGCAATTCGTTCTCAATACTTGCAACAAAACTTCCCACGCACAATCGCAGTTTTGGAAACAAAATTGAGTAAATAGCGGATTTTCGGTTTTTGTTTAACGGCTGAAAGGCTTAATGGCTGAACGGTTGTGTCATGCTGAAGCGTTGAATGTGTAAATTAGTAGTTTAAAGTCCTATGTTCAGCATCTTGTTAACGTGAAATGTTTAAATTTAACATTAAAGAGATTCTGCCACACGGGAGGCAGGCTCACAAAACTTATTCTTCGTTTGTTCGCTTTGCCAAACAAGTTCAGAATGACATATTTGTTTGACTATTATAAATTAATAAGCTTTTCAGCCTTTCACCCATTCAACCTTTCAGCCAATACGCTTAACACTCTTAACAATGTAAACAATTGTAAAGATGAATTTTAAAATACCTCAAACTCAGTTATAATGCTCGATATGATATGATATGATATGATATGATATGATGCGAGGCGAGGTGAGGGCTAAAGTTTGTATTTTAAATGCCGATATAAAAACCATAAGGAAAAACAAATTCTAAGGAGTGTGCGTATGGGTATCGGAAATTTAAACAACAATTTTGGAAAATTAACAGCAAATCATGTTATGAATAAAACAGCTGCTAAAAACAGTGCAAAAGCAGAAGCATTTGATTTAAAGCCTCAAGTTAAATCAGATTCATTAAATTCTGCAACACTTAATGATAAACAAGGTCAACTATTTGACTCAAATAACATAGAATTAGGTAACAATATCGCTGATAACAAAACTAATAAAGGTGGCGGTAATAAAGGTACTGGTAAAACTGGCGGTAAAGGCAACGGAACAAGCGGAACTGGCGGTGGCAAAGGTACAAGCGGAAGCAGCAACTCAAGCGGAACTGGAAAAGGTCAACAAGCAAAGCCTATTGCTCAAATAATACTTAATATTGCATCTGGAATTTTTAGTATGTTTGGTTTACCAGGTTTTGGTGATGTAATATTTAGTAAGCCAGATCCACATCCACAACAATGGGATGACAATTATTATAATGCTTAAACAAATTTAATAAATAAAAAAGACTCTTGTAAAAAGGGTCTTTTTTATGGCTATAAGCATTTAAGACATTAAGGCAAAAAGTCATTTATATTAAAAAATCATTTTAATTAAAAATCGACTTATCGTCTTATAGAC
>CAVCIX010000130.1:0-2976 GCA_963602505.1 Anaerovoracaceae bacterium
AACTCGCGACATCCTCCTTGGCAAGGAGGCATTCTACCACTGAATTACCCCCGCATTTCGTTCGGTTGTATTCTTATTATACATGCGCAAAAAAAAAATGCAACATATCTTTTACAATTTGTTTAAATTTTATTTTTTGCATGTTAATCTTGTATTAAAGAAAGGTTTTTCACTATGCCACCTAAAAAACAGACAAAAACTGAAATAGACGCAAATTTGATGCCTCAAGATATTCCCGCTGAAGAAGCCGTTCTTGGTGCAATTTTAGTTAATCCTGCGTCTGTTATGACAAAAGTTGTTGAACTTTTAAAGCCTGAAAGCTTTTATAAACCTGCTCATAGATACGTTTTTGAAGCAATGTTACAATTGTTTAACCAAAACCAAATGATTGATATTGTTTCGGTATCTGATGTTTTAAGTTATTCTCAAAGGCTTGAAATGGTTGGTGGACGTGCTTTCGTTAATGATTTAGCCTTCAAAACGGTTACAACTGCTAACGTTGCATATTACGCAAAAATTATTCAAGAAAAAGCTATCAAACGTGCTTTAATCAACGCTGGTTCTGAAATTGTTGCTTCGGGCTATACCGTTGAAAACGTTGATAATTCTCTTGAAAATGCAGAAAAATTAATTTTTGATATATCTTCTCAAAAATCAACAAAAGATTTTATTCCAGTTAGAGATGACGTTTTGAACGTTTATAACAAAATTGAATATCGTTATCAACACAGGGACGAATGTACTGGGGTTCAAACTCACTTCTACGATTTAGACACCATGACAAACGGTTTGCAAAAATCAGACTTAATTATTCTTGCTGCGCGTCCTTCAATGGGTAAAACTGCGTTTGTTTTGAATATAGTTGCAAATGTTGCTATGAAATCTAAAGTTCCTGTTGCAATGTTCTCACTTGAAATGTCGCGTGAACAATTAGTTCAACGTATGATGTGTTCAGAGGCAGAAATTGACTCTCAACGCTTAAGAAGCGGTAACATGCAAAGCAAGGACTGGGAAAAACTTATTAATGTAATGAACGAAATCTCAGAAGCTCCGATTTACATTGATGATACTGCCGGTTGTACGCTTACTGATATTCGTGCAAAATGCCGTCGTCTTGCAATGGAGGAAAAAGAATTAGGGCTTGTGGTAATCGACTACTTGCAATTGATTAACAGTTCTGGCACAACAGACAGAAACCAAGAAATTTCAGCAATTTCAAGAGGTTTGAAGATTTTGGCAAGAGAATTGAATGTTCCAATCATTGCACTTTCACAATTATCTCGTAAGGTTGAAGATAGAGGCGACAAACGTCCGATGCTTTCTGACTTGAGAGATTCTGGTGCAATCGAACAAGACGCCGATATCGTAATGTTTATTCACCGTGAAGATTACTACAACAAGGGTAAAGAAGGTGAAGACGGCGAAGGTGAAGTTAACAAAGCCGCAGATTCAAAGGGTAAATCAGATATTATTATCGCAAAACAAAGAAACGGCCCTGTTGGGGACTTCCAATTGTTGTTCCAAAACAATATTACAAAATTCAAAAATCCGATAAAAACGGATATATTTTAAATCGTGAAAGGTTAGTAAAATCAATTACTTAACCTTTCATTTTTTCACGATTTCTACTTTACTTTAGAAATTCAACATGGATAATATAGCTATGGATACGTACGTTTATTCAATTGAAGATAATGCCGAAGGTTCAAAAACACTTTATGTAAATCTAACTAACGAGTGTTCAAACGCTTGCGTATTCTGTATTAGAACGACTGTTGATGAAATTAAAGGCAAAAAAATGTGGCTTGAAAGCGAAAAGGTTTCAGCCGACGACGTAATCCAACAATTCGAAAATTACAATACCCCAGAAGAAGTCGTTTTTTGTGGTTATGGCGAACCACTTATGAAGTTTGAACTTTTGAAGGAAGTTGCAAAATATTTGAAATCAAAAAATATTTACGTTCGCGTAAACACAAACGGTATCGGCAATTTTATTAACAAAAAAGACATTTTGCCTGAATTAAAAGGTTTAGTTGATGAGTTTTCAATCAGTTTGAACGCTCCAACTAAAGAGCAATACAACGAAATTTCTCGTCCAAAATTTAATAATGCGTACGAAGAAATGCTTAAATTTGCTGAAAAATCAGTAGAATATGGCTTTAAAACAACGATGAGTGTAGTTAACGAACATCCGAAGTATTCTTTAGATGTTGAGGCTTGCGAAAAAATCGCAAACAAAATCGGTGCAAATTTTAAAGTCAGAAAATGGCTAGATAATGGTTATTAATATATAATTTTAGTAGTAAGGAAAGGAAAAACAAATGCTAAAAGAACAATTAGACAAAATCATGCGTCCTAAATCAATTGCAGTTGTTGGTGCTTCTACAAAAGAACACACAATTGGTTCAGATATCATGAAAAGATTACAAGAGTACAAATTTACTGGTAAAATCTTCCCAATCAACCCAAAAGGTGGCGTTATTGAAGGTTTACAAGCATATACAACAGTTAATGAAGTTCCTGAAGATATTGACTTAGCAATTATCGTTGTTAACTCAAAATTCGTTTTAGGTACAATTGACCAATGCCACGAAAAGGGCATTAAAGGCTTATGCATCATCACAGCTGGTTTCAAAGAAACAGGTAAAGAAGGTGCTGAACTTGAAAAACAATTAACAGACAAATTAAATGAATATGGTATGAGATGTGTTGGTCCTAACTGCTTAGGTGTTGTAAACACAGACCCTGAAATCAGAATGGACGGTTGCTTCGCTGAATCACTTCCAGAACGTGGTAACATCGGTTTCGTTTCTCAATCAGGCGCTTTAGGTGGCGGTATCTTGAACATCTTAAAAGACTTGAACTTAGGTTTTGCTCAATTCATTTCAATCGGTAACCAAGCAGACGTTAACGCTGAAACTGCTTTAGAATACTGGGAAAATGAAAAAGACGTAGAACAAATCTTGTTATACATGG
>CAVCIX010000131.1:0-2950 GCA_963602505.1 Anaerovoracaceae bacterium
GGTATTTTAAATAGAGTACACAAAATTGGCGGACACTGTAGTCCAAATTTGGGTATTGTTGAAGCAACTATTGCTTTGCATTACGTGTTTAACTCACCTATTGATAAATTTATTTTTGATGTTTCTCATCAATGCTATACGCATAAAATGTTGACTGGTCGTAAGTCAGGTTTTATCGGCGATATTATGAAAAATATTTCAGGATTTTTTAACCCTTCAGAATCTGAGCATGACACATTCGTTTTAGGTCATACTTCAACATCTCTTAGCCTTGCATCAGGTGTTGCAAAAGCTCGTGATATCAACGGTGATAATTATAACGTTATTGCCTTGATTGGTGACGGCTCTTTAAGCGGTGGTGAAGCTTTTGAAGGTTTGAATAACGCAGCGATGTTAAATAGTAATTTTATTATTGTTGTTAACGATAACGAAATGTCTATTTCTGAAAACCAAGGTGGTTTGTACCAAAACTTAAAAGAATTAAGAGAGTCTAATGGTACATGCTCAAATAACTTCTTCAAAACTTTTGGTTATGAATATCATTATCTAGAAAATGGTAACAATATTGAAGATTTAATTGAATTGTTCAATAGCGTTAAAGACACTAATAAACCAGTGGTTCTTCATATTCATACTTTAAAAGGTAATGGATATGACCCAGCAATTGAAAATAAAGAAATGTTCCATAACACAGTATCTGGTAGAATTAACGGTAAAACTCCAGTAATTCCAAACGATTTACCTGAAACTTATGGTAGCATTACAACAGATTTTATCTTGAAAAAACATGAACAAGATAAATCAATCGTTGCAATTACCGCAGCAACTCCAGGAGGCGTAAGCTTTACTAAAGATTTTAGACAAAAAATGGGCGATGCTTATATTGACGTAGCTATTTCAGAAGAACATGCCATGGGCTTTACTTCAGGTTTGGCAAAAAATGGCGCAAAACCTATTTTTGCAGTACAAAGTTCATTTGTTCAAAGAACTTATGACCAAATTTCACAAGATATTGCTTTAAATAACTCACCAGTGACAGTTATTGTTCACTGTGGCGGTATGTCAGGTATTGATATGACTCACTTGGGTACATTTGATATCTCTATGATTAGCAATATTCCTAACGTTGTTTATCTTGCACCAACAAATAAAGAAGAATATTTGAGCATGCTAGATTGGTCAATTGAACAAGTTGAACATCCTGTATTCATCCGTGTTCCGTTAGGTGAACCAGTTGTTTCAGGACATGTTGATAAAACAAATTATTCTCAACTAAATAAATATAAAATGGTAAAAGAAGGCTCTGATGTTGCCATTGTTGCTTTAGGAACATTCTTTAGCCTTGGTGAAAAAGTTTATGATAGATTGAAACAAGCAGGCTTTAATCCAACATTAATCAACCCTAAATTCATTACTGGTATTGATGAAAACATGCTTGAAGACTTGAAGAACAATCATAATATTGTTATTACTCTTGAAGACGGTATTCTTGATGGTGGCTTTGGTCAAAAAATTGCAAGCTTCTACGGCTCATCAGAAATGAAAGTTTTGAATTACGGTGGTAAAAAAGAATTTACTGACAGAGTAAAGGTTACTGACTTGTATGAAAGATATAGATTAACACCTGATTTAATCTTTGAAGATGTTATGAAATTGCAATCAGGAAGTTTGCTTTACGCATAAATATCGGAAATAATATTTAGTTTAGACGGCGCGAACAATTTGTAAATTGTTCGCGCCGTCTTTTATTGTCTTGAAAATCGAAAAAGTGCAAAAAAAAGACCTTATGAATAAGGTCTGTCCGTTTAAATAAGAAGAGAGAGCTTTATATTATTAATAAATACATTATGCAACAAAATATTGCTATTGGCAAGATTTTTTTTAACTTATGTAACGAATATTTCATGAAAAAGGCTTTAAGTTTAAGAATATTGTGTTATTATAGTCTAGTAAGAAATAATATTATATAAGGAGATTCAATCATAGCAGGCGAAGATAAATACGGTCAAAAGAAAGACAGTAAAGATAAAGTAATAATGAATGAACGCATTCGTGCGAAAGAAGTTAGATTAATTGGTGAAGACGGAACAAATCATGGCGTAGTTCCAACATCAGAAGCATTACAAATGGCAGAAGATGCAGATTTGGATTTAGTTTTAATTAATCCTAACCAAGAACCTCCTGTAGCAAAGATTTTAAATTACGGAAAATATAAATACGAAGTTGAAAAACGCGCAAAAGAAGCTAAAAAGAAACAACATACCGTAGATATTAAAGAAGTAAAAATTAGATATAAAATTGATACACATGACTATCAAGTTAGAATAAATAATATTAAGAAATTCATCTCACAAGGCAATAAGGTAAAAATTGTTGTAATGTTGAGAGGTCGTGAAATGCAACACTCAAAACTTGCATTTGACTTGGCAGAAAGATTTGTTGAAGACTTGAAAAATGAACCATTAACAATTGAAAAGAAACCTCAAATGGAAGGTAGAAACGTGACATTGTTATTAGGACCTCAAACAAAAGACGGTAACAAATAAATAAAACTTGACGAAAAAAATTTATAATGTAAAATAAGAACATAAGCATTGAGCGTTTAGCAAATGTAAACCGCGTTAGCTCAGTCACGGTGAGCGAAGCGGAACCGAAGTTCATATAAGTTGGGGCTTGCTCTAGCAACTGGGCTCGGTAAAAGAAAAATTTAATAGACGCATGCCGCGTTAGCTCAGTTGGTAGAGCAAGGGACTGAAAATCCCTGTGTCCTTGGTTCGATTCCGAGACGCGGCACCATTTTAAAAGACCTAGCAATAGGTCTTTTTTTTGTGAGTCACGGAATCTCACCATACTCGCCTTCGGCTCGTGTTGGTTCTCCCCTCTCGTAAAAGTGACTGTACTTTAACGAGTAAATTGGTTATAACAGGAAGTGTGGTATTTTTGTGAAATG
>CAVCIX010000132.1:0-2929 GCA_963602505.1 Anaerovoracaceae bacterium
CTACTAGGTTTTACCCCCCCCCGCAAAGCTGAGTTCGTTTATTTACAATACTTTTGACCATATTTATACCTCTTTTTTATCAGTATAAACTATATTTAATTATTTTTCAATCGTTTTTAAATTTTTCTTGTAATAATTTTATTCAAAAAGAAAAGCTACAATTCCAACTACAATTGCCATAATTACAATCAAAAGAACTGTTCTTTTTTCTTGTCGTTTTTCTTTTGAAAATCTATATTTTACAAAATTTTTTACATCTTCTACAAACTTTTTTCTAACCTCTTTTGATGAGAAAAAACCTGAGTAATCTACCGCAAACGTAAAGAAAATATATCCGCCCAAAAGGAACAATATTGCGCCAACAAAGACGACAAGCCAAATTGTTCCTAATAAATCAAATATATTTTCCATAATTTCTATACTTCTTTCTTATAAACGTTTGCCAACAATATGAACATAACGCCAGAAATTGTGTAGTGTAACATTGCAAATATAAATGGCAAAATCACTGATGAAATGTTAATCATAAACGTCAATGCAACGTAATGATTTTGCAACAAGTATTTTGACACTAGTACAATAATCAAGTTAAGTATAAATGTAAATCCAAAAATTAAAAGTCCTAAAATTACTAAAACTAAGATATACAAACCAATTATAGCAAGTGTTTCTTTAAATTTGTCTTTATTCAAAAAGTTTTTGCAAATTTTTATCCAATGGAAAGTGTCTTTAATCGAAAATTTTTCACTATAAACAACTGGAAGAAATTTTAATGTAAACAACACCGCAGGGGCTAAAGGTACAACAACAATAATCTTCAGCCAAGTATAAGCTTGTGCAATTGCCAAATCTTTGATTAAACCTGTTTTTGAACAAACAAAAACTACACCTATCACAAATACAAGCACAATTAAAACCAAAAGAATTGTGTTTATAGCAATTGCAATAAATCCCTCGAACCCTTTTTTAGTTGAGTTCCATAAAGAAGCCCAAAAAGTTTCGTCAGAATTTTCTTCTTTGTTATTCAAAAGATTATTCACCATAATAAACAAATAACCCAAAGAAATATAAGTAAGAACGCTAATAATATTACCTATGCTAACATTATTTTGCATTTCGGTTGTACCAGAAAATATAGCGCTAATTGCAGAAATTACTGCAAAAATAAACAAATATGGTACAAAATATTTTAAATTTACAACATCTTTAAATGCTTTTTTAATTTCTAATTTCATTATTTCTCCTTATTCAATTTTTTCAAATCTTTTTCAATTTTTATCGCAGTTTTAGTTTTTGCCAAACCCGCTTGCGAACACTCTTTAAGCATTGGCGACATCAATTCACCAGTTTGCATCATAGCATCTACAACCTCGTCAACTGGAATTTTACTTTTTATACCAGAAATCGCTAACTCGTACGCAGTAACTGCATTAACCGCCAAAAATGGATTTCTTTTTACACACGGAATTTCAACTAAACCTGCAACAGGGTCACAAGTTAAGCCCATAATATTTTTTAGACATAAGGCAACCGCGTTCAAAATTTGTTCAACAGTTCCGCCAAACATTTGCGTCAAAGCTCCTGCACTCATAGCTGACGCAACACCACATTCTGCCTGACATCCAGCAACCGCACCTGCAAGAGCAACCTTGTACGAAACAATCGTCGCAATCGCGCCAGCTGTAATCAAAGCGTCAATTTGTTTATCTTCGTCAAAATTATACTCCTCGCTTATTCCAATCAAAACAGACGGAACAATTCCGCAAGAACCAGCAGTAGGGCAAGCTACAATCTTACCCATGCGCAAATTTTCTTCAATTGTTGCAAGCGCATAAGTCGTAATTTTTTCAAAGCAACTTCCAAAAATGGCAGGCTTTTCCATATATCTTTTTTCTAAAGTAAAACAATCGTCTCCGCATTGGTTGCTAATCGATTTTTCGCGCGAATTAAGCCCTGTTTTAATTGCATCACGCATAGCGTCTAGAGATTTTTTAACCTTGTTTCTAACCTCAATAACGCTAAGCTCTTGAAGTTTAGCTTCTCTTTCCTGAAAAATTTCATATATGTTTTTATGTTGTTGCTCACAACACAAAGCCAAGTCTTCAAATGTTTTTATATCTTTTGTCATAATTAATTTTCCAATTTAAAAATGTTTCTTACAAAATAAATATCAGGAATTTGCTTAATTTTCTCGATTATATCATTTTTTAACTCACCATCAACGCAAATACACATTGACGCATCCTCGCCCTTTGCACTTCTTTCACAAATAAGCGACGCGATATTTATATCCGCATCTTGGATAATTTCAGTAACCTTTGAAATCATTCCCTTAACGTCTTTGTAGCTAAGGATTAAAGAGTTATAATCGCCTGCTAAATTTACTGAAAAATCGTTAATTTTGTTAATTCTAACATTACCTGCACCAACAGAATCGCCAGAAATAATCATTTTTTGATTATCGTTTTCAAAAATAAAATCCACCGCATTTGGATGTCTGTTGAAATCTTCTAAATATTCAAAATTGTACTGAATTTTTTGCGCTTCTGGTAAATTAAAAACATTTTTAATTCGTTTATCATCAACACCAAAGCCCAAAACCCCAGCAAGTAAGCCCTTATCCGTACCATGTCCAAAACCTGTTTGCGCGTAGGAATTATATAATTTGAACGTAACTTTTTTAAGCTCATCGTCAAAAATATTTTTAGCCAATAATCCCAATCTAACCGCACCCGCAGTGTGAGAACTTGAAGGACCAATCATTATGGGCGCTATTGCATCAAATAAAGAACTTTGTTTCATACGTGTATTATATAATAAAATCTGCAAGTTGTGAATTGAGTTTAGTTTAATGGCTTAATGGTTGAAAAGTTGAACGGTTGAAGGGTTCTAAAGTCCGTTATTATTGAATAAGCAATTTTTTATTGAA
>CAVCIX010000133.1:0-2510 GCA_963602505.1 Anaerovoracaceae bacterium
ATTTATGCTTTGCATAAATCCCGCCTTTTTTATATTTATATTATTACTTCAATCCTGCGGTATCAGTTATACCAATCAAGTTAAAGTGAGTTAAATATTGCTCCATAGACATTGTAATCGTATGCGAAGTGTCATGCGGATTAATCAAGGTTATCGAATTTGCGCTAACTGATTTGATTGAGTAAGCATGCGCGTTATACATTTTTACTTTTTCACCCTTTTCGTTGTGGGCTACAATATCGTTTGGATTAATATTGCCAGACATGCCTGTTACTGCGGCTTTGTTTTTCATTCCTGATTGATACAAGTAATTTACGCCTGCGTAAACTCCTCTTGCGCCTGCCAATTCTTGAGTCTTGTTAGGATCACCTAGAAGTTTTAGGGCTTTGCCAACAGTGTTTCCATCGATATCAGCCGAACCGTCGGGAACTGTTTCTCTAAAGTATCTGTCCATTGCGATTTCTAACGCTCTAACGTCTGTATCACCAGTAGATAGTTCGTTTGAACATTTTAAATCTCTTGCTGTGACTGTGTATTTTTTGCCAACGCCTTTTAGAGTTACAACGGCATTACCGTTTTGGTCAACTTTTACGGCATTATCAAGAATTTTCTTGCCTTCAGGTGTCATAGAAAGTGATTTTATACCTGCTAATAACCAGCAATCACCTGTTTGACCTTGTTTGAAGCTTTGGTCGATTTTGCCGTTTGGTCTTGCAGGAATTTCTGTTTTTAACGTATCAGAACGGTTAATAATCTTTTTGAAATCAGCCTCTAAACGTTTGATGTTAATTGCGTCAAGTCCAGCTTTAGCGTCATATTTTGCAACTAATTTTTTCATGTTTGGAACAACATCGTCAGAACGTTGTTGACCGTAATCAGCAGTCTTTTTACCGCAATCAACCAAATATTGTAAACATTCTTTCTTTTGTGCGTTTGTCAAATTTGGTGTTGTGTTAATTAACGTAGATAAAGGTTCTCCAACTCCGTCGAAGGCACGAAATGCCATTTTGTAGTTGCTTGAATCTAGACAATGCACTAATTTGACAATATTTTCGCCATTTTCTTTTGATGGAGTTTTTGCTTTTAAACCTCTATATAAACCAACAATAGTTTTTTCATTGTACTCTTTTCTCATTTCTTCTGACATAAATGGAATAGGTACGTCAGGAGTTTTCTTCTTCCAAGGGAATGGAAGTTTCGGTTTAAAACTAAAATCAAGGTCAAAAATAGACGGAAAGCTCTTTTCTTTAGGTTTTAAAGGACCTTTTCCAGGTTGATAATCTCCACCAAACAAGTTAATATCTTTGGTTGACTCTTGAGCCTGAGTTGATTGAGCTTGTTGCTTTTTATTATTTTTAACGCCATGAGCATTAACATTCATTGAATCGGTCATTCACATACCTCCCTAAAAAAAATTCTTAATTATCCACTGTTATGTTTACGGACGAACAAATTTAAAACTTTAATTTTTTCTTGAGTTTTGTTAACAATGTAAAGATATTTAGAATTATAAACTCCATGCTTTATTTAGCGTGATAACATGAGCGAAGGAGATTATTTATTAATCCAAATGTGTCGGATTAATTTTGAAAGGAGATAGACATGAAAAAATTATTCGCATCTTTAGCTTTATTAGCAGTTATGGCAATGCCAGCAGTAGCATCAGAACCATTTGGTTTCGTTTACCAAGATACAACTCACCAATTATTAGGTTCAGGTTCAGTAGCTCCAGCTAAAATGGGTACTGCAACTTGCACATCTTACTTCGGTGTTGTTGCATTAGGCAACTGCAGTGTTAAACAAGCTATGCAAAACGGTAGAATTAATTCATTATCACACGCTGACCAAGCAACTAAAAACATTTTAGGCTTCAAAAAAATTACAACAAGAGCTTTCGGTCAATAATTAATTCTATAATTTAATTATTAGAAGGCGCGAACAAATTTCATTTGTTCGCGCCTTTTGTTTTAATATTAGTTGATTAAATGTTTGAAAATCTCTTTTGCAATTTTTTCGTGTTCTGTTGGCTCAAAATGCAATCCGTCAGTTATTGAAGGCTTAGCTATGCCGTTTAAATCAATAAAATCACACCTGAAATTTTTTGCGATTTTAAAATAAATTTCTGGTAAATATTTTGATTTTTCGATTGAAGTTTTATCGAAAAGAGTTGAAAATATTGGACTATGTAAAACGTTTGGTGTTAATTCAGTTGACGAAATCAAGATTATTTTAGCATTTGGCAATTTGTTTCGTACAATTTTGATTAAATCAGAAATTCCATTTTTAATTTCATCAAGCGTTACATTATATTGAAATTGTAAATCGTTAATTCCAATTGCAAGTATAACTATGTCTAGGTCATTAGTTAGTAAATCTGGTAAGATTTTATAACCAGTAAACATTTTGCCAGCTGGATTTTCACAAAAAGCAGTTCTATTGTTACAACCTGCTTCAACTATTTGAAAGTTATTTTTGCAAAGATTTTGCAAAATTCCTGTCCAGCGAGAGGT
>CAVCIX010000134.1:0-2401 GCA_963602505.1 Anaerovoracaceae bacterium
CGAAGTATTTTTGTCTATCCATTTCCCATGCTACTGAACCGAACATAGTTAAGAAACGTCTGTATGAATCATAGCAGAAACGTGGGTTGTTAGTTAATTTAACCATTGCTTCAACTGTTTCATCGTTTAAACCTAAGTTAAGAATTGTTTCCATCATACCAGGCATAGAAACTCTAGCACCTGAACGAACTGAAACTAATAATGGGTTTGAAGCATCGCCGAATTTTTTACCAGCTTGTTCTTCAACATCTTTCAATGCATATTTTACTTCAGCCATCAAGTTTTCTGGCATTTTGTTGCCATTGTTAATGTAATCCATACATGTAGCTGTTGTAATTGTTAATCCTGGAGGTACTGGCAAACCTAAGTTTGTCATTTCTGCTAAGTTAGCACCTTTACCACCAAGCTCATTACGCATGTTTGCGTTGCCTTCTCTGAAAAGGTATACACGTTTTTCTGTCATTTCAATTTCCTTTCATATACTGTGTATAACATGACTTTGTACTATTTGTTAAAACTCTAACATAAAAATACTTATTTTTAAACTCTTTATAACATCTTTATATTGAAAACTTAATAATTTTATGTTTATATAAAATTATTATGAAAACTTTAGAATTAAAAAACAAAATTAATGTTGCTTACAAGCAAAACAAAAACACTCCAAGAGTAGCTATTACGTTCAATGTAGCTATCAACAAACCTGAAAAAGGTGCTGGCATCTACTCTTTGATGAACAGATTACTTCTTCAAGGTACAAAAAACAGAACTTCTGAACAGTTGGCAAACGAACTTGAAGAAAACGCAATTGAAATTTACTGTGATATGAAACAAGATTACTTGCGTTTCAGACTTGTTTGTCTTAACGAAGACACTGAAAAAGCAATGGAAATCTTGCAAGATATCATTGAAAATTCTACTTTTGAAGAATTTGACAAGGAGAAAGTTAAACTTGAAGGCGAAATTCCTGCCGAACTTGATTCAGCAAGAACAAGAGCCTTAGACAATTTCGTAAAAACTATTTTTAAAAACCATTTTTACGGAAATTCATACACAAGAATTTTGGAAAACATCAATAACGTTACAAAACAAGACGTTATCGACGCTTACAACGAAATAATGTCAACAGGTTACAAGGTTATCGCTTTTGTGGGAGATATTGAAGAAGCAAAAGCAATTGAGCTTTTAAATAAACACTTTGGCAATATTCAAAACGACAATATTCAAAAACCTGAAATTCCAACTCCAGTTATAGAAAAAGCTGAAACAGTTGAATTTATTAAAGAAGACGCAAACCAAGCACAAATTTTCCAAGGTTGGAGCGTTCCAACTTTCGATAGCAAGGATTATGCGCCATTTATAGTTTTGAACACAGTTTTAGGCTCAAGCGGATTATCTTCAAGACTATTCTGCGAACTTCGCGACAAAAAAGGTCTTGCATACACTGTTAGGAGCTCTTACGAAACATACAGAGTTTGTGCAAACTTCACAATCTACATCGCAACAGAGCCTAAAAATATCAAAACTTCACTAGACGGTTTCAAAGAAGAAATTCAAAAAATCAAAGACGTTTTAGTTCCAGAAGAAGAACTTCACAATGCAAAAAATAATTACATTGGAAAACTTCAATTCGTAACTGAAACAAACGCGCAACAAGCAAACCAAATGGCTCATCACGCTATTTTAGGTCTAGGTTTTGACTTCAAAGATAAACTTATTCAAATGGTTAAAGATGTAAAATCAGAAGAAGTTCAAAATATCGCGAGAAAATACTTGAACGACGTTTCAGTAATCTCAGTTCTAAGACCATAGTTGTGAATTGATTTTATAAATAGATAATTTACTAAAAAAATGCAATCTTTCAGATTGCATTTTTTTGGATTGCTTCGTCACTTCGTTCCTCGCAATGACATGCTTAATCAAAATTCATTAAATCACTAATCTTTACTTTTAACACATCTGCAATTTGAAAAAGTTTTTTCAAACTTAGTGATTTTTGTCCCTTCTCAATTCTTAAAACGTATTCGCGTGAAATACCAACAAAACCTGCCAATACTTCTTGGCTCATACCAATTTTGTTTCTGTATTTTTTTATGTTTTGTCCTAATAATTCTAACCTTGACATGTTTATTTTTCAATCAATAAATTTTCCAAAGTTGTATTTAATGCCTCTGCCATTTTGTATGCATTAACTAATGAAAGATTGTGTTTTGCATTTTCGACATTGCTAATATACGATTTTGTACAATCAACCTTTTCTGCAAGTTCTTCTTGTGACATTTTTAATTTCAATCTTGCAAACTTTAAATTTAATCCAAATATCTCTAGTAGTTTTTGTTCGTCCATAGTTATATTTTATATACTTGACATCATATTGTCGATAAACTATAATATATAAATA
>CAVCIX010000135.1:0-2342 GCA_963602505.1 Anaerovoracaceae bacterium
GAGAAAAAGTCCATAAAATAGCCACGAACTAAGTTTACAGTATCAACTCCGCAGAACTTAAATTCAGCGGGAATATCACCGCAACCGCGCCAAACAACGCATTTATCTACGCCATATTCTTTAAACACTTTTGTAACTTGTTTTGAGTGTCCAAAAGTATCAGCCAAATAGCCAATAAAATCGTTACAGCCCATTTTTCTTGCATATTCCATACCGATTTGCAAGTTATGTTCAAACGAATTTTTATCTGTCAAAAATTCATCAACTAAAGTATAAAAAGGACCGATAAATAGTCTTTTTTCAGCAATAAGTTTTTTCACTAAATCAAGCTTTTCTGGTCGGATTTCAAGATAATCTTCAAGCGCCGCAGTCTGTCCGTCAAAATAAAATGACGGAATTTTGTTTTGCTCAAGCATGCTCAAAACATTATCAAAAACCCTCAAAAGTCTTATTCTAAAGACTTCGTACTCTCTATACCATTCTCTGTCCCAATGTGTGTGCAAATATGCAATAACTGTCTTTTTCATACCAATTATTTTATCATAAATAAATGATTGACAAAAGTAAATTTTCGGTTCAAAATAAACATATTATGACAGTAGTATATTTAAGCCTAGGTTCAAACAAAGGCGACAGAGTAGGATATATTCAACAAGCGACATCAATTCTTGACGGACTTGATGACGTTAGCTTGATTAGAACCTCTGCATTTTATGAGTCTGAGCCTTGGGGAACTGATACAAAAAACTGGTTTGTAAACGCGATGATTGAGGTTAAAACCTCTCAATCACCACAACAATTACTTGAAACATGCCAAAAAATTGAAGCTCAATTAGGCAGAAATAGAGAGTTAGAAGGTCATTATGGCGACAGAACTCTTGATATTGATATAATTTTTTATGGAAACGAAATTGTAAACGACGAAAATCTTACAATTCCGCATAAATTCTTCCACCAAAGAGCATTTACGCTAGTTCCGATGCTTGAATTGGCACCAGATTTTGTTCACCCAACCTTGAAAAAGACTGTTATGCAACTTCATGAAGAGCTTGAAAACCCTGAAATGGTCTTTTTATACGGCACAAGGGTTGATATATAATGACATCTGTCGCAATTATTGGTGCTGGACCCGCAGGTTGCATGTGTGCATGCAATCTTGATAAAAGTTTTGAGGTAACTATTTTTGACAAATCTAGCCCACTAAAAACACTACTCCCAACAGGCGGAGGCAAGTGTAATTTGGCTTATGCTGAATTTGATTTTAAGGAATTAGCAAAAAACTATCCGCGCGGAGAAAAGTTCTTGTACTCTGGATTTTCAAGATTTGGAACTCAAGAAACGCTTGATTTTTTTAAAAAAATTGGAGTAAAAACTTACGAACGAGAAGATAAACATATTTTTCCAACTTCAAACAGTTCTCAAGAGGTTAGACAAGCCCTATTAAACCAACTAAAACACTGCAAAATCAGAGTAGAGAATATTTTAGATATAAAAAAGTTAGATAAAGGCTTTGAAGTTAAATCCGAAAAAGGCTCTTACTACTTCGATATGGTGGTAATTTCAATCGGAGGGAAAAGCGGATATTCTATCCTAAAAAACTTAAATCATACTTTTGAACCGCCATGCCCAGCTTTAGTGGGTTTAAAAACAGAGCCTAATTTCAAAGAATTACAAGGTGTTACGATAAAAAATTGCAAAATTAAAAGCGATAAGCTCGAATTTATTGGCGACATTTTATTCACAGACAACGGCATAACTGGTCCTGCGGTATTTAACTTGTCTTCAATTAACGCAAGAAAACAGCTTCCGTATCAAATATCTGTAGATTTTTTAAATACTGAAATCGACTGGCAATCAGTGTTTGACACAAATCCGAAGAAAAATCTTGCAAATGTTTTAAATGAATATTTACCAAAATCATTTGTTAATTCATTTTTAGAAAAATACAGTATTAATCCTGAACAAAAATGTTGCACCGTCAGAAGTAATACTAAAGAATTACTCAATAAAAATTTGAAAGACATGAAATTCGACATTACTGCAACGCGAAAAGACGGAGAAATAGTAACTTGTGGCGGAGTTAACCTAAAAGAAATAAATTCAAAAACTTACGAATCAAAATTAATACCTGATTTATATTTTTGTGGAGAGGTTTTAAATATTGACGGTTTTTGTGGAGGATTTAACCTACAGAACTGCTGGACTAGCGGTTTTCTATGCGCAGATACAATAAATTCAAAAGCATACTAATCATGGTTTTATGAACTTTTGTAAATAATATTCACAAGAACTAATACTTTAGAGTTAGAAATTTATAATTCCGTGGTATTATATTAGTACGT
>CAVCIX010000136.1:0-2115 GCA_963602505.1 Anaerovoracaceae bacterium
ATCGCTGCGCTAGATCCTAAGTCTAGTGCGTCTACCAATTTCGCCACAGGCCCATTTGGTTTATTCGTATTATTAAAGTATACCAAAATTACTTTATTGTCAATATTTATTGTTTATTGTTTAATAGTTATAAAATTTATAGGTGAATTATGGCAGATATTTTTGAAGAGTATAAAAATTTAAAATCGTTTGAAGTTGAATTCTTTGACGATGTATATATGCATAGAATTATGTGCAAGATTAAAAATATCGAGCCTGAAAAAATGCTTATTATCTCAGAAAATGCAAAAACTGGGGAGGTTAAACCAAAAGTTGGCGATAACTTAACCTTGAACGTTTATTCTGAAAATGGCATTTATAATTCAATTTCAAAAGTTTTAGAGGTTAATGACGACGGCGTAAATACTACGTATTCTATTTCATACCCTTCTCAAAACAAGGTTACTCAACGCAGGGAGTATTTTAGAGCTGATTTACATATTCCGTTTAAAATGACCGTTAAAAGGGCTGATAAAGAGGATATTTTATATGGCGAAACCTTGAATATATGCGGAAAAGGTATTTGCATAAAGAACTCAAAGCCATTTTTGCCTTATGAATCTATAAATGTTTTATTAACTTTTAAAAATAGAGAAATCTCTACTAAGGCTGAATACGTTTATACAAGAACCTCAGTTGAAGATGGACGACCTGTGTTCCAGCATGCTTTCATGCTAACAACAATTGAACAAGCTGACGTTGATTTTATCGTTGGTCAATGCTTTTTATACCAATTATCATAATATTTTTAGCGCAATTTTTGACTTTCCATTAAATATCACTAATATATTAGTGTAGATGAAAAAAATGGTACATAGGATAGCGTATGAAATTATTTGAAAGATTAAGATTTTTGGAAGGTCAATACATGTTTATTAAATGGATTGGCGGAAACGATTATGCTAAGTTGGCAAAATCAGGGGATGATTATTACGAGTTTCACATCATTGATATAGAAACAATGGAGTACAAAGAAACAGTAATTATTCAACACAACATGTTAATTGAGGTTACGTTTGGTGGACCAGATGTGCAAAGAGTTTTAGCGGAAGTATCGTCGCAATTGCCATCTGCTTATAGAGATTAATTTTTAAATATTAAAACTTTTTCGACTGCCCTCTTCGTGGTAAACAGTACCACCGCAAACGGCTTCTGATACTGTTAGCGCAAATTCGCGACCAGCATCAATTTGGGCAAGCAAGAATTCTTTGTTTGCTCTGTGTTTTAGTTTGAAAATAGCACTTTGCATTTTGTTTTCAGGCACAAACAACGACGCAATTTCGTTATCTAATAAGATAGCCATTTCTTCGTCAGTATTTTTGGCTTGTTTGATTAATTCAAAATAATCGCCTTTGATTGCCATAATTCTGCCAGAAAACAACGCTGCTTCTTTTTCTCTGAATAAAGCTTGAGGTTTGAAGTTGCAACGCATTGTGAAACTAAATTGTTGCCAAAAGATGTTGACTACAATAGCAGGAACTTTAGGCTCAATTTTCTTCCAAATATTTTCAGTAGCAACGCCACGAGAAGCGAAGGATTGTCTTAAGTTATCAACTAAGTCATTTAAAGCTGATGCCATGTGAGCAAAAATTTCGCTAGTATTTTCGTTGGAATGTTGATAATCACAGAATTGTTTGTACATGTGCGCAGAAATTAAGGAAACTCTCTCTTTGATTATTGGAGAATTTCTTAAAGAATCTGAATTATCAAAATTGTTAAAACCGTTACTCATTACTACTATAAATTTAATACAAACATGCTTTTACGTAAACATTATAGAGTTTTCTTTGAAATACATGAATACGAGAAATGGAGTATTTAAAAATAAAAGTTTAAACAAACGCCCGACGGGATTCAAACCCGTGACCTTCAGGTTCGGACTCTGACGCTCTATCCACTGAGCTACGGGCGTATAAATTACTTTTCTATTATAGCTATATTATGCTTTTTTAGCAATTGTAACAAATTGTAAAGAAACGGTTTAAAATCCTAAAGTTTTCATTAAATATGTCGATATAGAATATGTAAGGGAAAAGCAAACTTAATATAAGGAGTTAGCACTATGGGAATGTCAGC
>CAVCIX010000137.1:0-2067 GCA_963602505.1 Anaerovoracaceae bacterium
GTTCATTATGTAAATGAAAAAATTGATGGTGGAGATATAATTTTTCAAAAGAAAATTCCAGTTAATTATAACGAAACTCCTTGGCAATTAGGAGGAAGAATTTTTAATGAAGAAGCTCCACTTTTAATTAAAGCCATCCAAAAAATTAAAAGCGAAAAAAATATGCCAAAAGTTTCTGTTAGTGTGATAACTTACAATCAAAAAGATTATATTCGCCAATGCCTAGATAGTATTTTAATGCAAAAAACAGATTTTGAGTTTGAAATTCTTATTCACGATGATTGCTCTACAGACGGAACAACTGAAATAATCAAAGAATACGAACAAAATTTCCCTGATATAATAAAACCAATTTATGAAGAGAATAACCAGTTTTCTAAAGGATTTAATATAACAAAAACATATAATTTGCCAAGGGTAAAAGGGGAGTACGTAGCACTTTGCGAAGGTGACGATTACTGGACTAATCCATACAAGCTTCAAAAACAAGTCGATTTCTTAGAGCAAAATCCTGATTATACAATTTGTTTTCACAATGTAAAACAAGTTTTTGAAAATAGTTCAAAAACTCCATTTATTTTCCCTGAGCAATCAAACAAAGCGGGAGTAATTCCATTCACATTTGATTCGTTGATTGAGTGTAATTTTATTGCTACGAATTCAGTTATGTACCGATGGAAGGCTATTGAAAATATTGTGAAGAAAATTCCAGATAAAATCCTTCCTGGAGATTGGTATTTGCATTTGCTTTTTGCAAAACAAGGTAAAATTAAATTTATTGCAGATGTTATGTCAGTATATAGAGTTAATTCTGCTGGAGTTTGGGCGACTTTGGAAGAAGATAAAAAAATCTTTTTATATGCACAAAAATTGATTAATTTTAGATATAATGTGTATGAAAAAATTGCGGTTAATAAAAAAAGATATTATCAACATTTGTTGCAACTTTGTGAAAAAATACAACGCGTAATGATTAAAAATAAAAAATATTTATTTTTAATAACATTTTTTGTAAAATATCCAATACTAAATCTTCAAGCCATTGTTAGAAAAGCTAAATTAACTTACTATATTGTGGCTTAATGTATATAATTTAGCCCCAAATTTCTTTTACCAATGTCCAAAAATCTTTTTTTATCAAAGGCTTAATTTTGATTTTTGAACCTTTTAGTGTGTTGTAATATAAATCTTCAATAATATCAATGTATTTTTTTGTCGCAACTAATACGTAATCTGGTTTCAAAGATTTGATTTCATCTGGCGAAATTGCTTTGTATCCTAAAAATTCTTCGTTTTCTCCGTGACTTGAAAATCTTCTATCTGCAATACCAATAACATTTAATTCTGAAAGGTTAAAATATTTTTTAATCAACTCTAAAAATATGCCAGCACCGTATAGAACAATAGATTTACCTTTCAATTTTTTTACCAACTTTGGCAAAGTTTTGTCAAAGTTATATTGAAATAGGTAATTTAAATTTTCGCGTTCGTCTTTAATCTCTTCATTGAAAACAGTTCTTACGTCTTTGTTTTCTACGCATAAATCGTTGAATACAAAATCTAAAATTGGACGAGGGTCTTCGCTTGTGATTAAAAGAACATCGTAATCTTCGTTTTTAATTTGATTTGGAGTGATTGCGCGAATACTTTCAAATGTTTCAACTGGGTCTGATTCAAATTTTTTATCAGCAATCGCTACGATATTTAAAATATCTTTGAAAAAATATAGTTTATTTAATTCTACAAAATCTTCACCTGCGCCGTATAAAAGAACTTTTCTTCCTTTGATTTCGCCCATTGACCAAAGTAAGTCGTCATCAAACTTTTTTGTTTTTGTTTTTAACTGAAAATATTTGCTTAACATAATTTCTCCTTAGTTATTAAAATCATATTCGCATATTATTTTAAATTGTGCAATATTAATAAGTTTTGCAACGTTTAACTATTAAAAGCATTTGGTAGTAATTTTATTTTTGGATAATTTTCTTTTAAATATTTTTTTACACTAATATATATTTCAAGATTATTATGCATTATTGAAAAAATGATAATCTCTGGCTTTAAAGT
>CAVCIX010000138.1:0-2032 GCA_963602505.1 Anaerovoracaceae bacterium
AATAAGAATATTGCAAAGTTAAAAGTATTTGATTTTACGATTAAAGCCCATATTTCCATAATTATTATCCTTGCATAATTTTTTCAATCAATTCGTTATCTACGCCAACGATTTTTTCATCACTACCTAAAAATTTATCAGAAATGGATTGGGCTAAACCAACGACATCAGATTTTAGCGCTTCTTTTGCCTCTTGAGTAGCATTGCTGAAATATACTCTGTTAGCTTCAATGTTCTTTTGAGCTTCATCTTTTGCGGTTTGAGTAATTTCATCGCGTTTTAAATTTGCGTCATTTGATTTAGCATTGATAACGCCTTTAGCATCTTGACCTGCTTTTAAGATTTTGTCTGCTCTATCTTTTAGCAAGGCAGTTGATTTTTCGCTATTAGCGTTCGCTTCATTATAATTGTTATCTACAGTTCTTTTACGTTCCTCAACAATATTTTGCAAAGGTGTGTAAAGAATCATATTCATCAAAACGACAAATACAATAAAACTGATTGCTGAAACAATAAAAGTAGCGTTAAATTCCATTTCTATAAACCTTATATTTTGTTATTAACCCATCATGCCAGATAGTTTTAATGCGATAATCAAAGCATAAATCGCACAAGCTTCTGCCATTGCAGCACCGATTAAGAAGAATACTAAAGCTTTTGTAGCGATTTCTGGTTGTCTAGCCATAGATTCTAATAAACCTTTAGTTGCAACACCGATACCTAAACCTGCACCAACTGCACCGAAACCGATTGCAATACCTGCACCTAATTGAGCTAATTCTGAAACTGTCATAATTTTTTCCTTTCCTTATAAATTATATTTGTAATTATTCTTCCTCTGAAATTGCAGTTGAAACGTAAACCATTGTAAGCATTGCAAATACCAAGGCTTGTACACAAGCAACTAGGACTTCAAAGAACATAAATGGCAATGGTAAAACGTAAGCGAAAATTCCAAGCATTGCTGCGATTAGAATTTCACCAGCCAAAATGTTACCAAAAAGTCGGAGTGCCAATGTTAATGGTCTTGTAAACATTTCAAGAATTTCAATTAACATCATAAAAATGCTTATTGGGCTAAAATCGTGTAAGAAAAATTTGAACTTTTTCTTAGCAAACCCAGCCACAATGTAATATATTAATACAATAACCGCCATAGCTGCAGTTAAGTTAATATCGTTTGTAGGAGAAGCCAATTCACCATGTTTTAAATGATATAATTTCCAAGGTAATTGACCCATCAAGTTTGCAGTAATAATGAACAAGAACAAAGATGCAATTAAAGGAATATGTTTTCTTCCTTCTTTACCCATCAATGTATCAGACATATCCCAGAAAAATCCTAGAATACCTTCAAAAACTACTTGCAATTTATTAGGGAAAATTGAAATCTTTCTTGTAGCTAAAATAGCTAATACAAGAAGAAAACCCATAGCAAGCCACATGGTAAGAATAGTATCCATGTTAAATGCCATATTTCCTATATTTATAATCCAATGTCCTTCACTCATGACCTTATCCCATATTATTTATTTCCTCTATTGTACAATAGTCATAAAAAAATCGCAAATATTTCATATTTGTAATAAATTATAGTTATGAAATATTTATACTTAGAAGAAACAAATTCAACAAATAGCTATTGTAAAGAGCATATCGCAGAAATAGAAGACAAAACTATTGTTTACACTTCTAAACAATCACACGGCAGAGGAAGATTTGACCGCGTTTGGGTAGATTTAGGGAGTGAAAATCTTTTCTTATCTATTGTTCTTAAGCCTTCCTCTCAATTAAACCCAGTCTATGCGAATTTAACGCAATACTGCGCACTTAAACTTGCTCAAACGTTTAAAAGCTACAACATTGAGCCAAGTATAAAATGGCCAAATGATATACTAATTAATGGCAAAAAAGTTAGCGGAATTTTAGCAGAAACTGTTTTTACGAACAATCAGCTTAAAGGAATTGTTATTGGTGTGGGCTTAAATCTTAACGCTGACAAAAATCAATTTGCACAAATAGAAAAACCCGT